>JAIFNE010000126.1 GCA_020047875.1 Hydrogenophaga sp. | reverse complement strand
CGTTGCCGCGACAGCAGTTCTGGGTGCTGGCCACCGCGCTGATGGGGCTCTGGCTGCTGTACCGCTGGTTCCCGCTGGTGCCCACGCTGGATGTGCAGAACATCAAAAACGGCCTCAAACCGCTGCTGCAGTGGCGAGACACCAGCCCGGTCGACGTGTTGCGCAACCTGGCGGGCTGGTTGGTGTTTCTGCGCCTATCGCGTTACAGCCTGCTGCAGCGCTGGGGCAGCTGGCCACTCGCGGCGCTGTGTGTGGTGGTGGTGGCCGCAGAGCCCCTGTTCATGGGCAATGCCATCAGCGCGGCGAATCTGGCGGGGCTGGCGCTGGCGCTCGCGCTGTGGCCCTGGCTGCGCAGCGGACCGCGCACACTGCGGGTGATTGCGGTGGTGCTGGCGGTGTCGATCGCGGTGGCCGCCTTGCGGCCGTTTGCCTTCAGCTGGGTGGGGGGCTGGCTGTGGATTCCCTTTCCGCTGATTGAAAAGCTCTATTTGTATGGCAGCTTGGTGTTTTTTGTCCGCTACCTTGGCGCCTCGCATTGGCTCTCGGTGCTCACGCTGGGCGCCTTTTTCCTGGCGTTGGAGCTGGCACAGCTGGCCCTGCCCGGGCGCACGCCCGAGGTGACCGACCCGCTGCTGGCGCTGGGCATGGTCTGGCTGGTGCGGCCGCTGTTCGAGCGGGTCCGGGTGAGCACGCCGAGCGAGCGGATGCCGCTGATCTGAGCCGCAGCTCGCGCTACAGCGCCTGCACGATGGCAGGGTCGGGCCGCTGCAGCCACTGCGCCCACTCGTCCGCCAGGCGCTGGCTGGCCGCGGTGGCGCCGCTCCAGGCGCTCACGCGGCCGGCCAGGTTGTTGCCGTAGGCGGTGAAATCGGTGCGGTCGGGCAGCTTGCCATTCGGCAGCGTGGACACCCAGGCCGGGTTGGGCGCAATCACCAACATGTCATCCAGTGCGGGGCTGGCCAGGTGGCGGCGCTTCCACACCTTGTCGAGCCAGCCGGGCACCACCTGCCGCTGGAAGTGCGGGTAGAGCACGATCGGCGACTCGGCCCGCGGCTGGTAGTGCAGGTGCAGGTGGTAATCGGTGATGCCGCCGTCCCAGTAGGCGCCGGGCGGCGCGCCATTGATGCCGTGCACCGCATTGAGCAGGAACGGAATCGAGCAGCTGGCCTGCAGCGCGTCCATGAAATTGGCTTCGGACAGCGGCACCTGGCGGGTGCGGAAATCGTGCACGCCAAACGGCAGCGGCACCGCCCGCGCCGAGCCGGCCGCCAGCGACGAAAACACCACTCGCTCCAGCCAGCCGCCAAGCGCCTTGCGGTGCAGCGCATTGGCAGCAAAGGCGCCAAGGTAGCCCAGCGGCGTGCGCAGCGCGCCCTCTCGCCCGAGCAGATGGCGGCCGCGCGAGGTGACGATGTGCAGCCGATAGCGCGGATGCTCCAGCACCTCGGGCACCCGCCCGCCGTAAAACAGGCGCAGATTCTGGCCAAACTGCCCGCTCACCTGGCCTGCGCTGGGGCGCTTCTGGCCGGGGCGGGTTTCAAAGTGCTGGCGGATGTACTCGTGTTCCAGCCGCTCGAAGGCGGCAACCGTCTGGTTCAGGCAGCCCGTGGCCATGCGCCAGGCGCCAATCGAGGCGCCCACCAGGTCCACCGGCTGGGTGGATTGCGGCAGCCAGTGGCCAAACAGAAAGCGGTCCAGCGGTCCAAGAATCAGGCCCTTGGGGCCACCCGCTGCGGCGGGAATCACGCCCACATGGTGCGGGCGCAAGCCGTGTTGCCGAATGTGCTGAAGCGCCTTGGGACCGGCATAGAGCCGCAGCGCCTGAAAAGAAGATGACATGGCGGGCGATTGTGGCGCAGGCAGTCGCCGTGCCCGTCAGTGCGGACGCGGGCTTCGAGGCACCATCCGAAACGTCCGGTGTCTCCCCGCTTCAGGCAGCCTGGCGCTCGCTCTCGCCCTCGGCTTCTGCCTGGGACTCTGCTCGCGTGATCGCAGGAATATCCTCACCGATCACGATGTCGGGATCGATGCCCAACACCAGCCCAACCGGATCCGGGTAGGTGTTGATCAGCACCTCGCTGCGCATGTTCTGCTCTTCGGCACGGGCCCGCCAGGAGGCGATGTGCACCACGCCAGCGATCGGTTCGTACACCTGGTTTTCGAACGGCGCGCACTGGTGCTCAATGGCGTTGATCATGCGCTTGGGGAAATGCCATTCGCGGGCGAGCGCCGCGCCCACCTCGGCGTAGCTGTAGCCAAACAACGCCTTCTCTGCTGCGGCGCGCTTGAGGTCGAGCATGGGCACGCTGCGCTCCAAGTCGGTCATGGCCTCGGGCATGCCCACATGCATCACCAATTCGCCGATGTTGTGGATCAGGCCAGACGTGAAGGCGGTGTTCTCGTCGATGCGGATGGGCAGCGCGATGTAGCGGGCCAGGTTGGCCGAATTCAGGCTGTAGCGCCAGAACTGGTTCATGTTGACACTTCCCACGCAGTGAAAGCCTTCGCCAAACGAGGCGGCAATCACCAGTGCCCGAACCTTGATCAGCCCCATCACATTGAGCGCTTCGCGCGTCGTGGACACATTGCGCGTCAGGCCGAAGAAGGCCGAGTTGGCCGTCTTGAGCATCTTCGCTGTCAGAACGGGGTCTTCATCAATCAACGATGCCACCTGAAGCATGTCGACCTCTGGCTGATCGAAGGTGGCGATCAGCCGGCGAATCACCTTCGGCGCAGATGGAAGGGCATTGGGCTGCTTGAGCAGCTTTTCAAGTTGCATGATGTACCTGCCAGACAAGAAGCGGATCGGGAGGATACCCAGGTTCCTTCTCCCCTGGAGTTTCGTCGCCTTGGCGGCTAACTTGAGACCTTTCGGTTCACCCAACGAAAGCCGTCAGTGCCTGGTTGAATGACCACTCCGCGGGGTCTTTGCCCAACACGCTGTCCAAGTCAAGGCCCAGTGTGAGGCCAACCATGTCGGGAAAGGTCGAGGCCAGGTCGCTGCTGTCGAGCTGCAACTCTTCAGCGCGAGCGCGCCAGGAGGCCAGATGCAGCACACCGGCGAGCGGGTCGTAGACATCTCCTTCAAACGGCTCGATCTGATTCCCCAGTGCCGACACCATCTCAGGGGGGAACTGCCATTTTTCGATCATGCCGGCGCCCACCTCAGCGTAGCAGTAGCCGAACAGGCTCTTTTCCGCTGCCGCACGGTGCATGTCCAATGGTGGGGTCTGCATGCTGAGCGGCGCCACCTTTTCGGGCATGGCGATGTGCATCATCAAGATGCCGATGGCGTGGATCAGCCCGGCGGTGAACGCGTTGCCCTCGTTCTGGCGCAACAGGCCAGCGAGTGAGCGGGAAATGTCGGCCACACGCAGGCTGTAACGCCAGAAATGCTTGAGATCGATGCCGGGCACAGTCTTGAAGCCCGAGCCCAGTGCGGCGGCCATCACCAGCGAGCGCACATGGGTCAGCCCGAGCAGAGCGACCGCCTCGTCGGCGCTGCCGATCTTGCGGCTAACACGGAAAAACGCCGAATTGGACAGGCGCAGCATCCGGGTGGTGAGGGCTGGATCCCGGGAGATCAGATCGCCAATGCGGCGCGGGCTGGGGTCTTCCTGGTTCATTTCGCCCAGCAGATCGGTCACTGCACGCGGCATGGCGGGTAAGGCGCGCGGGTAATTGAGCAGGTCTTCCAGTTCCATGGGGCAGGGTGATCCGGGTTCTTGGGGTGTCTATAGTATCGACCCGCCAGGGCACGAATTGACATGGCGAACGCATCCGCAACCCGAGAAATGCACCCCAAAGCGGCCGCATTTCACACCCAGGCACGACGCCGGCAACGTTGAATCGAGCCCCTACCGCTTAGCCGCTCCCTGAAGCTTCGCGAAAGCCGATGCCATGGCGGACGAGGGCTCGGGCTGCCGGGCCGGCGGGGCGCCGCGCGCTGCGCCATGGCCGGGCCGGGCGGGTTCAAAGCGGTTGTCGCGCGGCGTGCCCGCCTCCCGACGTGGGACCGCAGCGTCCAGCTTCATCGACAGCGCAATCCGCTTGCGCGCCACATCAACCTCGACCACCCGGACCTTGACGATGTCGCCCGTCTTCACGATCTCGCGCGCGTCGCTCACAAACTTGTTGGCCAACTGGCTCACATGCACCAGGCCGTCCTGGTGCACGCCCAGATCCACAAACGCGCCGAACTGCGCCACGTTGCTCACCGTGCCCTCCAGCACCATGCCCTCGCGCAGATCGCTGATGTCGTTCACGCCATCGGTGAAGCGGGCCACCTGAAAGTCCGGACGCGGATCGCGGCCCGGCTTTTCCAGCTCGGTCAGGATGTCCTTGACCGTGATCACGCCGAACCGCTCGTTGGCAAACAGCTCGGGCCGCAAGGTTTTCAGCATGTCGGCCCGGCCCATGAGTGCTGCCACCGGCTGGCCGGTTTTGGCCATGATTTGCTCCACCACGGGATAGGTTTCGGGGTGCACGCCGGTCATGTCCAGGGGGTTGTCGCCGCCGCGAATGCGCAGGAAACCTGCGCTTTGCTCAAACGTCTTGGCGCCCAGACCGGCCACTTCCATCAGCTGCTGGCGGCTCCTGAAGGCGCCATGGGCTTCGCGCCAGCGCACCACCGCCTTCGCTACGCTGGGCGACAGGCCCGACACCCGCGAGAGCAGCGGCACGCTGGCGGTGTTCAGGTCCACACCAACCCCGTTCACGCAGTCCTCCACCACCGCTTCCAGCGTGCGCGCCAGGCCGCTCTGGTTCACATCGTGCTGGTACTGACCCACGCCAATGCTCTTGGGGTCGATCTTCACCAGCTCGGCCAGCGGGTCTTGCAGGCGCCGGGCAATGGATGCCGCGCCGCGCAAGCTCACATCCACATCGGGCATTTCCAGAGAAGCGAATTCGCTGGCCGAGTAAACCGAAGCGCCCGCCTCGCTCACCACCACCTTCTGCACGCCTTCGATGCCCGCCTTGGCCAGCATCTTGATCAGGTCGCCGGCCAGCTTGTCGGTCTCGCGGCTGGCCGTACCGTTGCCAATGGCGATCAGCTGCACGCCGTGCTGGCGGCACAGCAACGCCAGTGTGTGCAGCGAGCCGTCCCAGTCGCGCCTGGGCTCGTGCGGGTACACCGTGTTGGTCGCCACCAGCTTGCCGGTTGCGTCCACCACCGCCACCTTCACCCCGGTGCGGATGCCCGGGTCCAGGCCCATCACCGCCTTCGGGCCGGCTGGCGCGGCCAGCAGCAGGTCGCGCAGGTTGTCGGCAAATACCTTGATCGCCACCGCCTCGGCGCTCTCGCGCAGGCGGGCAAACAGGTCGCGCTCGGTGGACAGGCTGAGCTTGACGCGCCAGGTCCAGGCCACGCACTTGCGGATCAGGTCGTCCGCCTTGCGCGCCTGGTGGCGCCAGCCCAGGTGCAGGGCGATCTTGCCCTCGGCCAACGAAGGTTTCCCCGGCTCGGGCATCTCGGGCAGCACCAGCTTGGCGTCCAGAACCTCCAGCGCCCGACCGCGGAACACCGCCAGCGCCCGGTGTGAAGGCACCCGGCCCATCGGCTCGTCGTATTCAAAATAGTCGCGGAACTTGGCCACGTCGGCGTTGTTCTCGTCCTTGCCCGCCACCAGCTTGCTCTGCAGCAGGCCCTCGGCCCACAACCATTCGCGCAAACCCTTGACCAACGCCGGGTCTTCGGCCCAGCGCTCGCTCAGGATGTCGCGCACCCCGTCCAGCACCGCCGCGGCGGTCGAAAAGTCTGCGCCCGGCTTGCCGTCGTCCAGCACCTCGGGCGATTTGGTGAAGGCGGCCGCTTCGGCCAGTGGGTCCAGCGTCGGGTCGGCAAACAGCTTGTCGGCCAGCGGCTCGATGCCGAACTCGCGGGCGATCTGCCCCTTGGTGCGGCGCTTGAGCTTGAACGGTTGGTAGATGTCTTCCAGCTCCTGCTTGGTCGGCGCGCTGGCAATGGCCAGGCGCAGCGCGTCGGTCAGTTTGCCCTGCTCGTCAATGGCCTTCAGGACGGCCGCGCGGCGGTCTTCCAGCTCGCGCAGGTAGCCGAGCCGAGCCTCCAACTCACGCAGCTGAATGTCGTCCAACCCACCGGTGACCTCCTTGCGGTACCGGGCGATGAAAGGCACCGTCGCCCCCCCGTCCAGCAATTCCACCGCGGCCAGCACCTGCCGCGGTTCAACCCGGATCTCCTGCGCGATCTGCGCGATGATTTTTTGCATGTCCCAGGGGGCTCCAGTGGCCCGGTTTTGAAGGAAGCGGGCGAGTTTGCCACAGGGGTGGAAGGAACTGTTGTTGCATACAGCATCACCGACCAGCAGCCCCAAGTAAGGCGCTGGTAAACGGGTCTATCGTTTTGGTGGAAATCCCACTCTTTTTTTTACAAAATATCCGAGCGAGCCGCCGTCAATTCCGGCCAAAGACATCACGTTCGGTGACACCATCCTCTCCATGCAGGACGACTTGTTCGGTGCACCGCCCGCACCAACGCCCAACCGTCGGATACCGCATGTCGCCGCGTACGACCCGGCGGACGCCGCCGCCACGTCCGCCGTACCCCGCCGCCGCGCCAGCGAAGTGCGCTCCCTGCCCCCCGACGATGCCACCCGCACCCTCGCCGCCAGCCTGAATCCGCGCATCCGCCTGGGCGCCTCGACCTGGAGCTACCCAGGCTGGGCCGGCATCGTGTGGGACGAGGGGCCATACAGTGAGGCGGTGCTGGCCAAAAACGGCCTGAGCGCCTACGCGCAGCACCCGCTGCTGCGCTGCGTGGGCATTGATCGCTCGTTTTACCGCCCGCTGACCGTGGCGCAGTACGCGCGCTACGCGGGCCAGGTGCCTGCCGACTTCCGCTTCGTGGTCAAGGCGCCGGCGCTGGTGACAGACGCGCTGGTGCGCGGCGAACAGGGCCAGGGCCGCCAGCCCAACACGGCGTTTCTGGACCCGGTGCTGGCCACTCAGGAATTCATCACCCCGGCGCTGGCAGGGTTGGGCGACAAAGCGGGCGCGCTGGTGTTCCAGCTCAGCCCGCTGCCGTTTTCGCAGTTGCAGCGCCTGCCGCTGCTGCTGGAGCGGCTGCGCGCCATGCTGCGAGCGCTGCCCGATGTGCGAGGGGCCACGCCCGACGGCGTGGTCGCGGTGGAGGTGCGCGACCCGGAGTGGCTTTCGCCCGGCATCGCGCCGCTGCTGGCTGCGGTGCTCAAGGAAACCGGCGCCACCTACTGCCTGGGCCTGCACGCCAAGATGCCGCGCATGGCCGAGCAATTGCCCATGCTGCGCGCGCTCTGGCCAGGGCCCCTGGTCTGCCGCTGGAACCTGCGAGGATGCGCAGCGCTCCTACGAACCCTACGACCGCATTCACGACGTGGACGAGGAGACGCGCGCGCTGATCGTGCGCACGGTGCGCGGCGTCACCGGGGGAAGAAGCGGCGCGGGGCAGAAAGCCTATGTGACCATCAGCAACAAGGCTGAGGGCTGCGCGCCGCTGTCGGCGCGGGCGCTGGCGCAGGGGCTGGTGGCGACTCCTCCACCGCAACCCGGATCTGAATGAGCCGCCTGATGAGCGGCCGCGGTTCGCACCCGACCGGAGTGCAACACACCAACGCGGGTGTCAGCCAGCGCGCAGCGCCTGCCGCAAGCCCTCGCCAATGTCAGGCCGCTCGGCAAACGGATCGACCGGGTTGCGGCCTTGCACGATGGCGTCGAAGC
>JAIFNE010000112.1 GCA_020047875.1 Hydrogenophaga sp. | reverse complement strand
CCATCTGGAGCATGGTGCGCACCGCCCGCGCGTTCTCTTCACTGAACACGCGCACGCCGTGCGCCCGGGTTTCGTTCTTGAGCATGCTGACCGGGATCAGCTCGCCGTCGCGCGCAAAGATGGTGTAGGCGTGTGCCAGCTGAAACAGCGAGGCTGACAGGCCGTAGCCGTAACTCATGGTCGCCTGCTCGATCGGGCGCCACGACTTGTAGGGCCGCAGGCGCCCGCTCACCGCGCCAGGGAACGGCAGCTGCGGCTTCTGGCCAAAGCCAGCCTGGGCATAGGCCTCCCACATTTCGCGCGGCTGCATCTGCATGGCCAGCTTGACCGTGCCCACGTTGCTCGATTTCTGGATGACCTCGTTCACGCTCAGCAGACCGTGGGGATGCGTGTCGGAAATGGTGGAGCCGCCGATCTGGATGCGCCCGGGCGCGGTCTGGATGGTTGTGGTGGGCTGCACCATGCCCTTTTCCAGCGCCAGCGCCGCAATGAACGGCTTCATGGTGGAGCCGGGCTCGAAGCTGTCGGTGAGCGCGCGGTTGCGCAGCTGCTCGCCCGTCAGGTTGCGGCGGCGGTTGGGATTGAAGCTGGGGTAATTGGCCAGCGCCAGCACCTCACCGGTGACCGCATCCAGCACCACCACACTGCCAGCCTTGGCCTTGTTGGTCTGCACCGCCTCGCGCAGCTTCTGATAGGCAAAGTACTGCACCTTGCTGTCGATGGAGAGCTGCAGATCGGGGCCGTCGAGCGGTGGAATCACGTCGCGCACATCCTCCACCACCCGCCCCAGCCGATCCTTGATGACGCGGCGCGAACCGTTCTTGCCCGACAGTTGCTGGTTGAAGGCCAGCTCCACACCCTCCTGCCCGCGGTCTTCCACATTGGTGAAGCCCACCACATGCGCCGCCGCATCGCCCTCGGGATATTCGCGCTTGTATTCCCGCCGCTGGTAGATGCCTTTGATGTCGAGCGCAGCGATCTGCCTGGCCACCGGTTCGTCCACCTGGCGCCGGATCCAGACAAAGGTCTTGTCCTCAACGGCCAGGCGCTTTCTCAGATCGGGCAGCGGCAACTCCAGCAGCTTGGCCAGTTGCTTGAGCTTGGGATCGGCTTTGTCCACATCTTCCGGAATGGCCCAGATGCTTTGCGCCACCACGCTGGAGGCCAGGATCAGGCCGTTGCGATCCAGCACCCGCCCGCGATTGGCGGGCAACTCCAGCGTGCGCGCAAACCGCACCTCGCCCTGGCGCTGGAAAAACTCATTGCCGAACACCTGCACATAGGCTGCGCGACCAGCCAGCCCGGCGAACGCCACCGCCAGCGCGGCCACAATGAACTTGCTGCGCCACATCGGCGTCTTGCTGGCCAGCAAGGGGCTCGCGCTGTAATTGATGCTGCGGCTGGTGACGCCATCGGCGGTGTGGCGTCGGCTCATGGTCTGGCCTCCGCGACCGCCGTGGGCAGCGTCACATATTCGGTGATGCCAGGCGTGACCGGGCTCATGCCGATCTGGCGTGTGGCCAGCTGCTGCACACGCGCAGAGGCCGCCTGGGCACGCTTCTGAACCACGAGCTGCTCGTGCTCCACGTCCAGTTTGCGGGCCTGCGACTGGCCTCGATCCAGCGCCGTGTAGAGACGGCGCGACTCGTACTGCGTGTGCACCAGGTAAAACGCACTCATCAGCACAGCCACCAGAAGCACCAGGTTGAGCCGGATCACAGCCACACTCCCGACACAGCAGCCCTGCGCGCCACAGACAGGCACTGCCCGATCATGCTGGCGCTCCGGTGCGCGTGGCCACGCGCATCACCGCGCTGCGCGCACGCGGGTTGGCGGCAACCTCCGGCGCGCTGGGCATCAGCCGCGAGACATCGCTCAACGGCATGGGCGCGGGTTCGGCGAACGGCACGCGCCGATCCACCACCGGGCGCGAATGGCCGCTCATGAACTGCTTGACCCGACGGTCCTCCAGCGAATGAAAACTGATCACCACCAGCCGCCCGCCGGGGCGCAATACCTGCAGGCTGGCGCTCAGCGCTTGCTGCAGTTCTTCAAGCTCGGCGTTGATGAAAATCCGAAGAGCCTGAAATGTGCGCGTTGCAGGGTCCTTGCCCGGCTCGCGGGTTTTGACCGCGCCAGCCACGACTTCGGCCAGCTCACGGGTGGTTCGAAGAGGGCCCCGTTCCTGTCGGCGACGATCAATCGCCTTTGCAACCGGTGCAGCAAACCGTTCTTCGCCATAGTCACGAATGACCTCCGTCAGGGTGGAAACATCCACGGTTTCGAGCCACTGCGCCACGCTCTGGCCACGTGTGGTGTCCATGCGCATGTCCAGCGGGCCGTCGTGGCGAAAAGAAAAACCCCGCTCGGGGTTGTCGATCTGGGGCGAACTCACACCGAGGTCCATGAGCAGGCCATCGGCGCTGCCCTCCCCGAGCGCACTCAGGTGCGCAAACCCTTCGTGGCGAATCGAGAGCCGGGCATCCTGGGCCGCCAGCTCCCGGGCCACGGCCACGGCCTGAGGGTCCTTGTCAAACACGGTCAGGCGGCCCTGCGGCGAGAGCTGCTGCAAAATGCCGCGCGCGTGCCCGCCGCGGCCAAAGGTCGCGTCGACATAGTGTCCGTCGGGGTTGATGGCGAGCGCCTGCACAGCCTCGGTCAGCAGGACGGTCTGATGGCTCCAGGAATCTTGCACCGTGGGCCTTCAGAAAGAGAAGCCTTTAAGGACATCGGGCATCTCGCCCTGCATGGCCTGCGCTTCTTTGGCCAGGTAGGTCGGCTTGTCCCACAGCTCAAAGTAACTGCCCATGCCCAGCAGCAGCACGTCTTTGGTGATGCCGACCGCCTCGCGCAACTCGGGCGAAACCAGCACCCGGCCGCTGCCGTCCATCTCCACGTCGAAGGCGTTGCCCAGAAAAATCCGGCGCCACCACATGGCATCCATCGGCAGGTCTGCCACCTGCTTGCTGAAAACCGCCCAGCCCGGCCGGGTGAACACCATCAGCGAGCCATGCGGGTGCCGGGTGATGGTGAGCAGGCTGTCAACGGCGATCAGGGCGTCACGATGCCGGGTCGGCATGGAGAGCCGCCCCTTCGCATCCAGACTGAGTGAAGAAATTCCCTGAAACACCGCGGCCGATCCTGAAAAAACACTTTTCACCACTTAATTGCACTTTTTTCCACTGTATCAGGAAATGGTGTGCGCTCAAGCGGTGAGCGACATATTTTTTCAATGAAATCAACCACTTAGAGCGGGTTTGAGAGGCCGCGCTGCAGTCAAATATGCAGCAAAAGCAAGCACTTACAGCGCCCAGTGGAAGTAATGGTTGAAACGCCGCGACCGCGCGGCCGGGCTGGCCGTGTGCAACAGATCGGGTTCAGCAAGGGTGGTGGAGGCGCGCGCGCAGCGACCAGGCCAACGCGCAGCGACTCGCCCAGCGGGGCCGCTCAGAGGATGTAGCGCGACAGGTCTTCGCTGCGGCTGAGCTCGCCCAGCCGACCATCGACGTAAGCCGCATCGATGGTGATGGCCTGGCCCTGCAGCGCGGTGGCGCCAAAGCTCACCTCGTCGAGCAGGTGCTCCATCACCGTGGCCAGGCGGCGCGCGCCGATGTTCTCGGTGCGCTCGTTCACATCGCAGGCGATCTGCGCCAGGCGCAGGATGCCCTCGGGCTGGAACACCAGCGTGACGCCTTCGGTGGCGAGCAGCGCCTGGTACTGGCGCACCAGCGAGGCGTGGGTCTGGGTCAGGATGGCCTCGAAATCGCTCACCGAAAGCGACTTGAGCTGAACCCGGATCGGAAAGCGGCCTTGCAGCTCAGGGATCAGGTCGCTGGGCTTGCTGAGGTGAAAGGCGCCGCTGGCGATGAACAGGATGTGGTCGGTCTTCACCGGGCCGTGTTTGGTGCTGACCGTCGTGCCCTCCACCAGCGGCAGCAGGTCGCGCTGCACGCCCTGGCGCGACACCTCGGCGCCGCCCGACTCGCTGCGTGAGGCCACTTTGTCGATCTCGTCGATGAAAACGATGCCGTTCTGCTCGGTGTTTTGCAGCGCGCGCTGCTTGATCTCTTCTTCGTTGACCAGCTTGCCAGCCTCTTCGTCGATCAGCAGCGGCCGGGCCTCGCCGATCGTCAGACGCCGGGCGCGACGCCTGTCCTGCCCCATCTGGCTGAACATGCCGCGCAGTTGCTCGGCCATTTCTTCCATGCCGGCCGGGCCAGAAATCTCCATCGTCGGGCGCGACTCGGCCAGATCGATCTCGATCTCGCGGTCATCAAGCTGGCCCTCCCGCAGCTTTTTGCGAAAGGTCTGGCGCGCGGTGCTCTCGCTGCTGGCCACCACCTCGGTGCTGCTGCTCAGGCCAGCGTTTCGAGGCGGCGGGATCAGCACGTCGAGAATGCGCTCCTCGGCGCTGTCTTCGGCCCGGGCCCGCTGCTGGCGCATGGCGGTCTCGCGGGTCTGCTTGATCGCTATTTCCACCAGGTCGCGAACGATGCCATCGACATCCTTGCCGACATAGCCAACCTCGGTGTACTTGGTGGCCTCGACCTTGATGAAAGGCGCGTCGGCCAGCGCGGCCAGGCGGCGCGCGATCTCGGTCTTGCCGACCCCGGTGGGGCCGATCATCAGGATGTTCTTGGGCGTGATTTCCGGGCGCAGCTTGTCGTCAACCTGCTGGCGCCGCCAGCGGTTGCGCAGCGCAATCGCCACCGCGCGCTTGGCGGCCTGCTGACCAATGATGAAGCGGTCCAGCTCGGAAACGATTTCCTGGGGGGTCATGGAAGACATGGGACTCTCGACATTGGGCTGACGGCAGCGACACAGACCGGACTCGGCCCGCGCCCGCGGGCCGTCACAACACCTCGACGGTGTGGTTCATGTTGGTGTAGATGCACAGCTCGCCCGCGATGGCCAGCGCATTGCGCACCACCGCCTCGGCGCTCAGTTCGGTGTGGTCGATCAATCCCTTGGCAGCCGCCTGGGCGTAGGCACCGCCCGATCCGATGGCGACGATGCCATGCTCTGGCTCCAGCACGTCGCCGTTGCCGGTGATGATGAGCGAGGCGGTGCGATCGGCCACCGCCAGCATCGCCTCCAGACGGCGCAGCACCCGGTCGGTACGCCAGTCGCGGGTGAGTTCGATGGCGGCGCGCACCAAGTGGCCCTGGTGCTTTTCGAGCTTGGACTCAAAACGCTCAAAGAGCGTGAAGGCGTCGGCGGTGGCGCCAGCGAACCCGGCCAGCACCTGGTCGTGATGCAGCTTCCTGACCTTGCGCGCGGTGCCCTTGACCACGATGTTGCCCAGCGTGACCTGGCCGTCGCCCCCGATCGCCACCTGCACGCCGTCAGGCGTCTGCCGCCTGACGCACAGAATGGTGGTGCCGTGAAACTGTTCCATCGACCAATGTGCCTGTGTTGGGGTGCGGTGGGTCAGTCGTTGCGCAGCACAACGCGCGCGAACTCGGTGATGCCAATGACGTGGAAGAAGGCCGATATGAGCCGGTGCGCGTCGACGAACTGAACCATGCGGCCCTTGGCGTGGTGCCCGGAAATCCAGTTAAGCAGGGTACCGGCGGCCGAAAAATCCACCCGGATCAGGTTGCGGCAGGAAATGATCATCACATCGGCCCCGGCCAGTCGCTTCTCCAGCGCCTCCAGAATGGCCTGCGGATCGCCCCGAATTTCACCCGAAAGCTCCACCAGACCGAGCTGGTTGAAGTCAGACAGTTCGCTGTCCAGCCGCGAGTCGTTCGGGTACTGGGAGGGCACCTGCTCCATCACCGCCTCGCCCAGCACCGACTGACCGCCCTCAGACAGACGGTCGCTGGCCAGGCTTTCGTAGTGGCAGCGCGGCCGCTCCCAGCCGGGGGGCGAAACCTCGTAGGTGACGCAAAAATCCAGCGCGGTCAGCTCGAACTCGTCAGCGCGGTTCATGGTGCGTAGCGCCGCCATGCGCAACTCCCACCAGAGCTGCTCCATGTCGCGCCGGCCCGAGGGCGTGCTGGCCTTGAGAACATCGCGCAGCGTGGTGGTGCCCAGGCAGCGCAACTGCACATCCTGATCGCCCCACAAGGTGAACATGCCCAGCAGCGCCCGCGCCGCCTTGACGTCGATGGCCTCCAGCGGCGACCAGTCAAGCACCCACGGTTGCGGAGCACGCGCAAGCAGGTTTTGCAGGGTGCCCACGGCGTGCGCGTCGAGATCGCGCTCGCAGACCCAGACGGCACGGGTGGGCGCAGCCGACGGCGTGTATACCCGGCCAGTGAGCTTTTCGATCTGCTCCGGCATGTCGAACCACTGGGGCGCCGAGCGGCTGAAGCGGTTGACGAAGTCCACGGCGCGGCTCTCGAAAGGAGCGAGCTGGCCGGTGGCACGGTACAGGTCGAAAAGGGCGAGCCAGTCGTCGATCTGGTCGGCGCGCCCGCCACCCTCGCCCACCGCTTCCAGCAGACCGTGCTCGGCGCCACTGTCGTCACCGTTGGCAAAGCGGATGGCTGCCTCTTCCACCTCCGGGCCTTGCGACACCGCCTGCACGTCCAGCGCAAAAAAGTGGGACGCTGAGAAGCTGGAGCTCGGACCGCTGGGAACGCCCGAGGCCGCAGAAATCGCCATCAGACCGGTACGCGCCGCAGGCGCAGCCGGCTCGGCAGGCACGGTGTCGGCCAGCGCGCTTTCCCGGGATGGCGACCACTCGCGACGCGGCGGCAACAGGGGCGCCTGGTCAGCGCGGATGACGGCCGCACCGTGGCCCGTCACCAGCGGCGATCCCTCGGTTTCGCCGTACTGGCGGGCGCGCTGCTGGGCGCGCCCATCGCGCGGCGCGCCCGCTTCAGCGCGCTCGCCCTTGCGGGCCAGGGGCGTGCCACCAGTGCTGTGCTGGCTGGAGCCGGTGACCAGGGAGTCGGGCCCCTTGGTCTTCCACCACTCGACATCTGGGCCTCGATCTCGTCGATCTTCTTGATCGTCATGGCCCGATCGTCTGGCCGGGAGGGCAGACTGCTCTGGAAGAAGGAGGGGCGCAGGCCCTGCCCCGCTTCGCTGGTGCCTTCCCGGCTGCGAACCTTGCGCAGCGCGTCGAACTCGCGCTTGCGCACGAAGTCATTGCGCCGCTTGCGCTCGATCATTTCTTTGAGCGCGGCCTTGCTGTACTCGCTTTCGCGGTCAGCGGTTCGGGTGTCCAGATCGGCCCAACTGGTGGTCGGGTGGCGAACGAACTTCGCCACCTTGGAGAGAAAACCACCGTTGGAATCGTCCTTGGCCATGGCGGAAGGTTACCGGTTAGGGGCGTTGCTGAAAGCGGGAAATACCGGGCTCAATCGCCGAACATCTTCTGCTTGAGTTCCCGGCGCTGCTGGGCTTCCAGCGACAGGCTGGCGGTGGGACGGGCCATCAGCCGGCCCACGCCAATGGCTTCGCCGGTCTCGTCGCAGTAACCGTAGTCGCCGCTGTCGATGCGCGCGATCGCCTGCTCAATCTTCTTGAGCAGCTTGCGCTCGCGGTCGCGGGTGCGCAGTTCGAGGGCGTGTTCTTCTTCGATGGTGGCACGGTCAGCCGGGTCGGGCA
>JAIFNE010000022.1 GCA_020047875.1 Hydrogenophaga sp. | reverse complement strand
GCCACCATCCACAACCTGCACTACTACCTGAACCTCATGCGCGAGGTGCGTGCGGCGCTGGACACGGGCACGTTTGAAGCCTTCCGCGCGCAATTCAAGGCCGACCGGGCGCGCGGGGTGTAGGCCCGACCAACCTTGCAAATACGGTAACAACACTCCAGAATTGCAAGGATGTTTGAACGCCGCCTTCTTGCCCTTCTCACCGATGATCTCCAGCACACCCCCGCCGTGGCCCTCCTTGGCCCCAGACAGGTGGGCAAAACAACCATCGCACTGAAGGTTGCCCAGACCGTTCCCAGCCTGTACCTCGACCTGGAGTCCGAACGCGACCGCGCCAAGCTGGCGCAGCCAGAGCTGTACCTTCCCGACCACCTGAACAAACTCGTCATCATTGACGAAGTGCACCGTGCGCCCGGCCTGTTTCCAGTTCTGCGGGGGATGATTGATCAGGCGCGCCGAGATGGCCGCCGCGCAGGCCTTTACCTGCTCTTGGGTTCAGCCTCTCTGGATTTGCTCAAACAGTCTGGCGAAACCCTGGCGGGCCGCATCGCCTACCTGGACCTCAATCCCCTGGACATTTTGGAGGTACAGGCCGCTGCCCGCCCCGGCCCCAACCTGGATGCCCTCTGGCTGCGCGGCGGGTTCCCGGAAAGCCTGGGCGCACCGAGCGACGCGCGCAGCATGCGCTGGCGCCAAAACTTCATCCGCACCTATCTGGAGCGTGACATTCCACAGTTTGGACCACGCATCGCGGCCGAAACCCTGCGCCGGTTCTGGACCATGCTGGCCCACCAGCAAGGCAGCCTGCTCAATGTGGCGCAGCTCGCGCGCAACCTGAGCGTTGACGCCAAAACCGCCCAAGGCTATATCGACCTGATGTGCGACCTGTTGCTGGTGCGCCGCCTACCGCCCTGGCATGCCAACCTGGGCAAACGCCTGGTCAAGTCACCCAAGGTCTTCGTGCGCGACAGCGGCCTGGTGCACGCGCTGCTGGACATCGAAACCAAGGAAGCCGTCCTGTCTCACCCCGTTGTGGGCGCCAGCTGGGAAGGCATGTGCATCGAAAACCTGCTGACCTGTGCCCCCGCCAACGTTCAGGCTTACTTCTACCGCACCAGCAGTGGTGCCGAAATCGACCTGTTGCTGCACTGGCCCAGCAACGACCTGTGGGCGATCGAAATCAAACGCAGCCTGACCCCCAAGGTCGAACGCGGCTTCCACACTGCCTGCGAAGACCTGCAACCAGCGCGCAAGCTCGTCGTTTATCCGGGCAACGAGTCTTTCCCCCTCGGTCATGGCGTGCAGGCCATGCCGCTGGCCACGCTGTGCCATGAACTCGCTTTGAAAGCCCCCGCATGAGCCACCTGTTTCAAGCCCTGGCCGAGCGCGTAGACGACTGGCGCGCATCGCGCTACGCCTGCCCAGACTTCCCCGCCATCGGCGAAATTCTCGACTTCGCCCTCGAAGACGCCACCAGCGGGCAACTGCGCTACCTGCGCCAAGCGCAACTGCGGGCGCTGGAAACCTACTGGTACCTGCGGCTGGTGCTGAACACGCCGCGCATCCCCGCGCTGTACGAAACGCTCTTCCCGGTCAAAAGCGCGCGCCGCGCCGCCATGGGCTTGAACTCCCAACAGCTCACCGAGCTGATTGCCGACACCAGCCTGGAAGAAGTCATTGAGCGGGTGAAAACCGACAACGCTTTTGTGCGCCAGCACGGGCTTGAATCGCTGCGCGAAACCCTCGCGCTCGACTACCCCAGCTACATCCTGGCGCTGGCCATGGGTGCGGGGAAAACCATTCTGATGGGCTCCATCGTTGCCACCGAATTCGCCTTGGCGCTGGAATACCCCGACGGCCCGTTTGTTGAAAACGCGCTGGTGTTCGCCCCCGGCAAAACCATCCTCAGCGCACTGCGCGAGTTGGCCGACATTCCGTTTGATCGCCTGCTACCGCCCCGGCTGCACCAACCCTTTGCCGCCAGCTTCAAGCTCACCTTCACCCGAGACGGCGACAAAAGCATTCCCATCACCCTGGGCAGCAGCTTCAACCTCATCGTCACCAACACCGAAAAAATCCGCATCCAGAAACCCACGGTGCGCAACGCCGCGCAAACCCGCATCTTCAACAGCACCCCGGACGAAGAAGCCACCGCCCTGGCCAACCTGCGCCTGCAAGCCATTGCCTCGCTGCCGCACCTGGCCGTGTTCTCTGACGAAGCGCACCACACCTACGGCCAGAAGCTGCTGGGCAAGTGGGAAAAAGACAAGGCCACCGACGAGCTGGTGTTCAAAGACGACGGCATCAAAAAAGTGCGCCGCACCATCGACTACCTGGCGCAAGAAACCAACCTCATCGTCACCATCAACGCCACCGGCACGCCCTACTTCGAGCGCCAGCCGCTGCGCGACGTGGTCGTTTGGTACGGGCTGGGCGAAGGCATTCGCGACGGCGTGCTCAAAGAACTGGCCGGCGGCATCAAGGTGCTGGAGCTGGGCGACGGCGAAGCGCGCACCATGGTGCAGAGCGTGGTGGACGACTTTGTGCGCGGCTACTGGGCCGTGGCACTGCCCAACGGTGCCCCGGCCCGTCTGGCGCTGTATTTCCCCAACATCGACACACGCGACGAACTGCGCCCGGCCATCGAGTCCGCGCTGTTGGCACACGGCATCGGCCCCGACACCCTGCTGGCCGTGGACAACAAATCGCCCGACGCCACACGCCGCAGCTTCGAAGCCGTGGCGCGCGACCCCGGCGCGCCGCACCGCGTGCTGCTGCTCGTCAACATGGGCACCGAAGGCTGGAACTGCCCCAGCCTGTTTGCCTGCGCCCTGGTGCGCAAGCTCGCCACCAGCAACAACTTTGTGCTACAGGCCGCCACCCGCTGCCTGCGCCAAGTGCCGGGCAACACCACGCCAGCCCGCGTCTACCTGACCGCCAGCAACAAGAAAACCCTGGAAGACCAGCTGGCCGAGACCTACGGCACCAGCCTGCAGGCGCTGGACCACCAACAAGCCGACCGGGTAGAAAAAACCATCCACCTGCGCCAGCCCCACCTGCCACCGCTGCTCATCAAAAAGCGTGTGCTGCGCGTGCAACGCAAGAACCCAACCGGCCCCATGGCAGCGCTCGCACCGCTGGCTTTTGTGATGCCCGACACGCCCGCGCCCGGCGGCCCGGCGGTGCAGACCTGGAGCCCGGTGCTGGTGGCCGACGGCAGCAGCCGCATGCAGCGGCAAGACGCGGGCGACGAGCTGCTGCAAACCACAACGCCGATGTTCGACATCTACACCGCCGCCGCGCGGCTGGCCAGCTGCTACCACCTGCCCACACCGCAGCTGCTGGCCGCCCTGCGCAAAACCTATGCCGAAGCCGACGTGCCCGAGCACCACCTGCACGCGCTGGGGCAGCAAATCGAAGCCCAAGGCGACCCGTACGAAGAAATCTGGGACGAGATCGAAGTGGCCGTGGCGCTGGTCAAGGCCGAGGGTTTTGACCGCGCCGACGTGGACGGCCACAGCGTGTACACCGCGCGCATCAGCTTCGACAAAAAGCGCGAGCCGCTCTACAGAGAAGCCCAAGACACCGCCCATGCCGCGCTGGCTCTGCAAACCAGCTTTCACTACGAGGGCTACAACTTCGACTCCAGCCCCGAGGCCGAATTTCTGGACTGGACGCTGGGCCTGCTGCAAAACCACCCGAACCAGATTGACGGCCTGTGGTTCACCGGCGGCCTGACCGACGCGGGCAAAACCGACCTGCGCGCCGAGTACTTGGGTGACGATGGCCGCTGGCACACCTACACCCCTGATTTCGTGCTGCGCCGCGCCGACGGCAAACACCTCGTGGTCGAAGTCAAAAACGACAAACTCAGCCCCGACATCACCGCCGACCTGCTGCGCCACGCCGGCGGCCAGGCGCCGCAAACACTGGAGGGGCGCAAGGCTGTGGCCTTGAAACGCTGGGAAAACCTGAACCCCGAGCGCCTGAGCTACCACGTCATGTTTGCGGACACCGCCCTGCACGACGAAGGCAAGAGCGTGGTGCGCGATTTCATCACCGCCTCACCCGCCGACACGACTGCCTCCACCTGAACCTCGAAAACCGCCCGCCATGAACACCCCAGCCAAGAACACCCCAAAGGCCCCCGACGTGAGCATTGCGCGCGCCAAAGGCCGCCCCATGCTCAGCTGGGTGGGCAAAAAGCCCTTGGGTCGCGTGACCGCCTTCCCGGCGCAGGCCGTGGAACGCTTCAACGCCACCACCCACACCACCACCCACGCCGCAGACACCGCGCCAGCGCCTGCGCTGAGCGCCGCCGACTGGTCGAAGTGGCCGCAACACCTGCGCGAACAGGGTCAGGAAGGTGGCTTGCTCTACCACGGCGACAACAAGGAGGTGCTGGCCCACCTGCTGGCCAACGGCTTTCGCGGCCAGGTGAAACTGATTTACATCGACCCGCCGTTTGACAGCGGCGCCGACTACGTGCGCAAGGTGCAGTTGCGCGGCCCCAAGGGCACGGTGAAGATCGACGGCGAAGACTACGCGCTGGGCGAACAAGTGCAGTACACCGACATCTGGAGCAACGACAACTATTTGCAGTTCATGTACGAGCGGCTGCTGATGTTGAAGGAGTTGCTGAGCGAGGACGGGGCGCTGTACCTGCACTGCGACTGGAACAAGGCGCACCACCTGCGCTGCTTGCTGGAAGAGGTGTTTGGCGTGGATGGTTTTCGCAATGAAATCATCTGGCAGCGCGTGGCCGCACGAAGTGACTCGACCACGTACAACCACATTCATGACGTCGTCATGTATTGCACCAAAGGGCCGGACTACGTCTGGAACCAGCAGCACCACGCATATAACGAGGACTATCTGGAGGTTAAGTACGCACGCAAAGATGCTGCGGGACGCAGGTATCGACTGGACAACATTACAAGTCCCAATCCGCGCCCCAACATGACCTATGAGTGGATGGGCCATCCACCACCGGACAAAGGTTGGCGTTACTCAAAGGACACGATGCAACGCCTGCACGATGAAGGGCGCATCTGGTACCCGGACGAAAAACAAAAACGTCCCCAATTGATTCGCTATTTGGACGAAGCTGAAGGTGTCCCACTTCGCAGCATCTGGACCGACATCAACCCGGTCAACAGCCAGGCCGATGAGCGCTCGGAATATCCAACCCAAAAGCCGGAAACCCTGCTGGAGCGCCTGATCACCACATCCACCAACCCCGGCGATCTCGTCCTCGACTGCTTCATCGGATCGGGCACCACGGCGGCAGTCGCCCAGAAACTGGGCCGCCGCTGGATCGGCTGCGACATCAACAAGGGCGCGATTCAAACCACCGCCAAGCGCCTGCAAGGTGTGATGCGCGAGCAAGCGCAAGCGCTGGCCGCTGCGAACCCGCAGGGCGAACTGGTGGCACGCGACGACGACGCCGCACCGCCCGCGCCCTGCCAACTCTCGTTCAGCACCTGGCGCGTGAACGACTACGACCTGCACATCCAGCACAACGAGGCGGTGGAGCTGGCCTGCCAGCACTTGGGCATCACCCGCACGCGCACCGACCCGTTTTTTGACGGCACACGCGGCGCCATGCTGGCCAAGATCATTCCACTGAACCACCCACTCACGCCGCTGGACCTGGAGGCGCTGCGCACCGAGCTGAAAAACCGGCCCGAAGAAGAGCGCGACCTGCTGGTGGTCAGCCTGGGGCAAGAGCACAAAGCGCGCGAATGGGTGGCGCACTACAACCACAACCGCCCGGTCAACAAAATCCACCTGACCGAGCTGCGCACCGACCGCAAGGCCGGTGGTTTCATCCAACACGAGCCCATGACCGTGCAGGCCAGCGCCACCCGCGAAGGCGACACCCTGGTGGTGCAGATTGACGATGTGATCTCGCCCAGCATCATTGCGCGGCTGGACCTGCAAGAGGGCGTTTTCCGCGTCAGCATTCCCGATTGGCGCGCGGTGGTGGACTGCGTGCTGATCGACGCCCACCACAACGGCGAGGTGTTCAACGTGGCGCTGGCCGACGTGCCCGCGCGCAAGCAAGACCTGGTAGCCGGCCGCTACGAATTACCGGCGCCGCCCGCAGGCGCTGAAGTGGCGCTGAAGGTGATCGACATGCTGGGGGAAGAGTGCGTGGTTCGGCTGACCGCGTGAGCTTGGTTGCTCCGCGCGCGCATTTCAAGGCAGCCCGAGCCCGCGGGGTGTTAGCGGCTGTGCACGCTTGACCTTACCTCTGACGCCTGCGCGTCAGAGGCCCGCCACGGCGTCCGTCTAAGCTGCGCACCATGACGCCACCGACCGTCCCGCGCCACATTCTCCCGGTGCTGGTGGCCGCGCAGTTCGCTGGCACCTCGCTGTGGTTCGCGGTGAATGCGGTCATGCCCGACCTGCAGCGTGAGCTGGGCTGGGCTGCGGCTGCGGTGGGCACGCTGACCTCCGCGCTGCAGCTCGGCTTCATCCTGGGCACGCTGGTGTTTGCGCTGCTGGCGATCGCCGACCGCTACTCGGCGCGCGCGGTGTTCCTGGTCTGCGCGCTGGCTGGCGCGGCCTGCACCGTGGGCGCCTGGGCCATGGTGCGGCAATACGAGGCCCTCTTGATCTGGCGCTTTGCCACCGGCTTTTTCCTCGCGGGTATCTACCCGGTGGGCATGAAGATCGCCGCCCAGTGGTACACGCGCGGCCTCGGCGGCGCGCTCGGCTTGCTGATCGGTGCGCTGGTGCTGGGCTCGGCCAGCGCGCACGCGCTGCGCGCGGTGGGCGATGCCCTGCCCTGGCCCACGCTCATGCTGGGCGTGGCGGCGCTCGCCGCGATTGGCGGCCTGCTGCTGTTCTTTGGCACCAGCGAGCCGCCCGGCGCCCATGCGCGCGTGACCACGCTGCAATGGCGCGCACTCGGCACGGTGGCTCGGTGCTGGGCTACTTCGGTCACATGTGGGAGCTGTACACGGTGTGGGTGATGGTGCCGCTGATCCTGGCCACGCGGCTGCAAGGCACGGCGCTGTCCTGGGGGGCGTTCGCGGTGATCGGCGCTGGCGCTGTGGGCTGCGCCCTGGGCGGCTGGGTGGCGCAGCGCAGGGGCAGCGCGCGGGTGGCGGGTATGCAGCTTGCTGCCAGCGGGCTGTGTTGCCTGGCCGCGCCCTGGATGATGAACGCGGGCGACGCGCTGTTTGCCACCTGGCTGCTGGTCTGGGGCATCACAGTCGCGGGCGATTCGCCGCAGTTCTCCACCCTCACCGCACGAAACGCGCCCCCGCAGGCCGTGGGCAGCGTGCTCACGCTCACCAACAGCATCGGCTTTGCGATCTCCATCGTCAGCATCCTGCTGTTTGTCTCGCTGAGCGAGACGGTGGCACTGGGTGCGCTACTCCCCTGGCTGGCGATGGGCCCCGCGCTCGGCCTGTGGGCGCTGTGGCCGCTGGTGCGCGAAGAGCTGCGCGCCGCTGCCCCCTGAGACAGCTCAGGACGGCGGTTTGAGGTCGCTTGGCGCGCTTTGTGACTGGCTACCAGCTTGGCATTCGCGGCTGGACCGATGGACCGCACGGGAAGCATGGCTCCCTGCACTGCATTTGG
>JAIFNE010000005.1 GCA_020047875.1 Hydrogenophaga sp. | reverse complement strand
ACCACGCAGATCGGCACCTCGAACCCGCTGGGCAAGGTGCCGTGTCTGGTGATGGAGGGGGCCGAGGCCATGTTCGACTCGCGGGTGATCGCCGAGTACCTGGACACGCTCTCGCCGGTGGGCAAGCTGATTCCGGCCCCCGGTCGCGAGCGCGCCGAGGTGAAGACCTGGGAGGCGCTGGCCGATGGCCTGCTGGATGCCGCGATTCTGGCCCGCCTGGAGGCCACTTGGTCTGGCCGCAGCGACGAGCAGCGCAGCCAGGCCTGGATCGACCGCCAGCTCGGCAAAATCGACGCCGCGCTGGTGGCCATGTCGCGCGGCCTCGGTGACAAGCCATTTTGCTCCAGCATTCACCTCACCCTGTCCGACGTGGCGGTGGGCTGTGCCCTGAGCTACCTCGACTTCCGCTTTCCCCAGATCGACTGGCGAACGCCACACCCGAACCTGGCCAAGCTCAGCGACAAGCTGGTGTTGCGCCAGAGTTTTGTTGACACACGACCAGAATAAATGTCCCTCCCCCGCGCCACACTTGGCGCCCCCCGCGCCGCCTGCGGCGTCACCCCCCAGGGGGCGGCACTGGCGGCCCGGCAAAGCCGGTTCCGCGGTGCCCTGGAAGGACTTCCCTTCGAACCTCACAGGCGTCTCGGGCGCGACGTGTCTTCAACCCAGAACGCCGCGGAACCGGCTTTGCCGGGCCGCCAGCGTTGCCCCCTTGAGGGGGTGACGCGCCGCAGGCGCGGCGCGGGGGTGGGTCGAGTGCTGCGCGGGGGGAGCCGTCAGGTGACGGCGCGTCTTTTGAACCAGCGCATCAGCCCCCCCACCACCGGCAGCTTTTCGTACAGCTCTTCCGCCGCGTCCCAGTAGTCGCGGTGGTCGCGGATGCGGCCATCGGCTTCCAGCGTGAGGTGGGAGCCGCCGCGGATCACCTGGGGCGTCACGGTGTCGAAACGGCGAAAGCGAAAGTGCATTTCCCACACCAGAAACACCTGCGCGCCGTCCACGATGCGCTGGGTGACCACGAAGCGGGGTTCGTGCAGGCTGTCGAACATGTGTTCGAAGATGTGGGTGATGGCTGCGGTGCCAAACACCTCGTTGAACGGGTCTTTGAAACGCGCGCTCCCGGTGTAGAGGCCAGCCAGCTCGGGCAGGCGTTCGCGGCTCAGGTGCTCGAACAGCTCGGTGATGCGCGCCACGCTGGCCGGGCGGTGCTCACAGGCCGGTGGCGCGGCGCACCGCGGGGAAGTAGGCGCGGTAGGGCAGCAGCCGCAGCAGTTTCATCACGCGGGTGAAGCGCTTGGGGTAGTGGATGTCGAAGGTGCCGCTGGCCCAGCCGGCCAGCATGGCCTGTGCCGCCTGCTCGGGCGTGATGAGGGCGGGCATGGTGAAGTTGTTTTGCGCGGTCAGCGGGGTCTGCACAAACCCCGGGTGCACCACACTTACGCCCAGGCCCAGCGGCTCCAGATCGAGGTAGAGGTTTTCGGCCAGGTTGGTCAGCGCCGCCTTGGTCGGTCCGTAGGCCAGGCTTTTGGGCAGCCCGCGAAAGCCCGCCACGCTGCTGATCACGCTCAGGTGGCCGGCGCCGCGCGCGGTCATGGCGGGCAGCACCGCGTCGAGCACGTGCAGCACGCCGGTGTAGTTCACCGCCAGGTGCTGCTTGAGGTCGGGCAGGTCGATTTCGGTGGCCCGCATCTCGTGGTAATGGCCGGCGCAGTAGAGCACCAGGTCGAGCGGGCCTTGCGCCAGGATGGCCTGCGCGGTGGTCTTGACGGCCTGCGCGTCGGTCACGTCCAGCGGCCAGGCCTGCGCACCGGCGCCGCCGGCATGGCCGCTGACGAACGAGGCCAGCGAGCTGGCGCTGCGCGCCGACACCAGCACCTGGGCACCCCGCGCGTGCAGGGCCTGAGCGGTGGCCGCGCCGATGCCGCTGGAGGCGCCGATCAGCCACACCCGCAGGCCGCGCCAGTCGGTGATGCGCGGGTTGAAGGGCGACCAGAAGCCGCGTTTGGTCGCGCCGCGGTCTGCCGCGGTGGGCCGGGCGGTGGCGGGTTCGGCGGCAGGTTCGGCGACAAATTGGCGCGGTGTGCTCATGGTGTGGGCCTCACGCGCCGCGCTTGATGAAGGTCAGCTGCACCTCACCCAGGTAGATGCCGAACTTGCTCATGACCGCTTTGTTGAGCATGACGCGATCGTCCATCAGGTACATCCAGTCGTCGAACTGCACCTCAAACACCCTCCCATCGACCGGCAGTGCCAGCGTGTAGCCCCAGCGAAAGGCGTTGCCCGAGGTCTGGCCCAGGGCGGTGCCGATCACGTCGTCGGCGGTGCCGCTGTAGCGGCCCTCGCCCAGGTATTTCATGCGCCAGATGCGCTTTTGCTTTTCGCCGTCAGAGTAGATGAAGTCTTCGTCGAGCACGCCGTCGGCGCCATTCCAGGTGCAGTTCATCACCACGGTGAAGCGGCGCACCACCTTGCCCGAGCGGTCCATGAAGACGCCGTAGGCATCGAGCGTGCCGTTGAAATACTGGCGCAGGTCGAGCAGCGGTTTTTCACTCGCGTAGTCGGTGATCTGCGGACCGGCGCAGCCGGTGAGCAGGCCGGCGCCGGCGACACCGGCAGCGAGCACAAGGCGTCTTTTCATGGGAGGACTTTCACAGGGGAGGAAGAGGCGGTGGCCGCGCCCGAGCGTTCGGGGCGGATGACCAGGGTGTAGAGGGCGCCACCGGCCAGCAGCTTGAGCGCGCAGGGCAGCAGGCAGTAGGCCACGGTGAGCGCCCACAGGGCATCGGCGTCGCGCGCACCCGGCGTGTAACCGAACCAGCCCAGCAGCGGCAGCGCCAGGCCGGCGGCCAGCGCGAGGTTGAGCTTGGCGGCAAAGCTCCACCAACCAAAGTAGGCGCCTTCGCGCTGGCCGCGCTCGCCAAGCTGGCCGATCAGGCCGGCCAGCATGGCGCCGGGCAGCGCCAGGTCGGTGCCCACCGCGATGCCAGAGAGTGCGCAGACGATCAGAAACGGCACGATGTCGCCGGTGCCCAACGTGGCGGCCCAGACAAACACCAGCACCGACAGCGCCATGCCCGCGAGCCAGGTGCGCGCCAGCCCGAAACGGCTCACCGCCCGGATCCAGAGCGGGATCGACAGCGCGGCAAACAGAAAGTAGATGCCCAGAAACGCGGGCTCCTGGGCGGGCGTGGCCTGCAGCCGGTCTTGCACGAAAAACAGCACCAGCGTGGCCGGAATGGCGCTGGCGGTGCCGTTGATGACAAACACCGCGAGCAGCCGCTGAAACGCCGGCTGGCGCAGCGGCGACAGCGAAGGCAGTGCGTGGGCGGTGAGCGCTGGTGCGGCGGCCTGCGGGCGCACCGAGCGGCTCCAGACCCACCAGCCGAGCGCCAGCAAGACCGCGAAGGTGGCGGCGGTGACGCCCAGGCCCAGCGTGCCCGGCAGCACCGCCGCGGTCAGCACGCCCACCAGCGCCAGTGCCTCGCGCCAGCCCACCACGCGGCTGCGCTGCGCCTCGGTACCGCCCAGGCGGGCGCCCCAGGCCTGGTGCGCCACGCTCACCACGCTGTAGGCGGTGTAGGTGATGGCCATCACCGCGCCCGCCCAGGCAAGCACGGCCGCGACGCCCGCGGCCTGCACCTCGGGCGGCGGAAACAGCAGGCCCCACAGCCCCAGCGCCAGCACCACCGCCGCGATGGCCGTGGCCGTGAGCACGGCGGCAACTGAGCGGGCGAACAGGCGGTCGACCCAGCGGCCGATGATGGGGTCGAGCACCGCGTCGATCAGCCGCGCGCCGAGTAGCACCGCGCCCAGCGCGGCCAGCGGGGCGGCGAATTCGCGCGCGTAGTGGTTGGGCAGGATCACATACAGCGGCAGCGCCACAAAAGCCAGCGGCAGCCCGAGTAGCCCGTAGCCCAGCCCGCGCCGCCACGCGCCGCGGCCGACAAAACCGGCCGCTGGCTCACTGAGCCCGGGCTGCTGGTTCATGGGGTGCGCGCCACCGGCGCGAGGTTTTGCAGCAAGCTGCTGCGCATGGCGGGCTGCGAGGTGTTGGGCGAGAGCCAGATGCCGAAGAACAGGCGCGAGAAGCGGTCGTCGGCCACCGCGCCGAGCCAGCGGTCGTTGAGGTAGAACACCGCGCCGCGGCCAGGCTGGTGCACGCCGGTGATGCGGTCGCCTTTTTTCACGTCGGGGAACAGGCCGCGCATGGCGCCCAGCCAGGCATCGGCCTGGGCCGGAGCAATGGTTTCCAGATCGCGCATTTCTTCCAGCGAGCGCTCGGCAATGGCCAGCCCCTTGAGGCTGCGCAGGTAGCTCAGCTCCAGCGCGAGGGGCTGCTCGGCGAACCGCGCCACCTCAAAGCCGGTACCGGCGAACAGCCGGGCGTCGTACACCTCGAAGCCCCAAACCCGCAGCCGCGCGTTGCCCACCACCTGCTTGTTTTCCAGCGCAGCGCTCAGGGTGGTCTGCGTGGTGTTCGCGTGGGCTGGTGCGGGTGCACTGGCGAGGGCGAGCACGGCGCAAACCAGAAGCGGGGACAGCAGGCGGGTTTTCATGGGGGTGCCTCGGTCTAGGGCCTGTTCACACTATGTTTCCAAGTGCGAACGGGGTGAAAACAGCGCCAATCTAGGCGCGCGACGACGGCCAGACTGGGTGTCTGGCCTAGGAGTGCAACGACGAGTGGCGCTGTTTTCACCCCGTTCCCTTCGGGTTGTGGCCAAAAAGGCCATGCGCGGCGTTGCGAAGCCTTGCCGGGGAGGAGCCCCGGCTGCATTTCGCGCCTTGCGCATGGCCATTTTGATCCGCAACGCATCTTGAAAAAATAGTGTGAACAGGCCCTAGTTGGCTCAGGTGGGCTTGCGCAGGGTGAACTGCACGACGTCGATATTCCCCTGCCCGAACGCCGCTTCGCAGTAGGCCAGGTAGAACTCCCAGATGCGCATGAAGCGTTGGTCGAAGCCGATCTGCAACACCCGTTCCTGCTGCTGCAGGAAGGCCTCGCGCCAGTCCCGCAGCGTACGCGCGTAGTCGGCACCAAAGGCAAACTGGTCCACCACCTGCAGCCCGGCGCGTTCGGCCTCGGCGCGAAAGCGCGAGGGGCTGGGCAGGCAGCCGCCGGGGAAGACGTATTGCTGAATGAAGTCGGTGCTGCGGATGTAGCGCTCGAACAGCGCGTCGTCGATCACGATGCTTTGAATGCAGGCCTGCCCGCCCGGCTTGAGCAGCTTGGCCACCGAGCCGAAGTAGGTGGGCCAGAATTCGCGGCCGACCGCTTCGACCATTTCGATGGAGCAGATGGCGTCGAAGGGGCCGTCGCTGATGTCGCGGTAGTCCTGCAGGCGCAGATCTGCCCCCACGCTCCGCCGCTGAAGCGGGTCGCTGCCCCCCGAGGGGGCTTGCCCACCTTGGGGCGGCCCGGCGGTGGGCATGGACTTGCCCAGCGGTACGCCCAGCTTTTCCATGCGCCGTTGCGCAAAGGCCAGCTGCTCGGTGGACAGGGTCACGCCGGTCACCGATGCCTGGAATTCGGTGGTGGCCATTTCGGCCAGCGCGCCCCAGCCGCAGCCGATCTCCAGCACCCGGTCGCCGGGCTTCACGCCCGCCATGGCCAGCGCGCGGCGCACCTTGGCGCGCTGGGCATCGCCCATGCTTTGCTCGGGGGTTTCGAACCAGGCCGACGAGTAGTTCATCGTGTCGTCGAGCCAGAGTTCGTAGAACGCGTTGCCCAGGTCGTAGTGGGCGTGAATGTTCTTGCGGCTGTTGGCCTTGGAGTTGCGGTTCAGCAGGTGGCGAACCCGGTAGGCCAGCCGGCCGAGCCAGGAGCCGTAGACCATGTCTTCGATGTCGCGGCGGTTGGCGATCAGCAGGCGCAGCAGGCTGGTGAGGTCGGGCGTGTGCCAGTCGCGCGCGATGTAGCTCTCGGCAAAGCCGATGTCGCCCGACTTGAGCGCTGCGCCACACATATTCCAGTTGTGCAGGCTGAGGCTGGCCGCTGGTCCCTGGCCGTCGCCGAAGCGCTGGATGCTGCCGTCGGGCAGTTGCAGCGTGAGGCTGCCATGGCGCAGGCGCTGCAGCATTTGCAGCATGGTTCGGGCGGCGGCGGGTGCGTTGCGCGGCAGGTCAAAGCCGGCGGTGTGGCGGGAGGCGGTGGAGCTGGTCATGGGCGTGAAAGGCTTCTGAATCAACGGAAATCAACGGTGAAATTCGACGCCTGGGGGCTCATCGCCCAGCGTCACGAAAACGGGCGGTGGCGCCGGCTGGCGGAAAAATGGCGCGCGCTTGATCCACAGGTGCAACGCCTGCCAGTGGATGCGGGCGATCACGCCGAAGGTCATGGCGGGGTGGCGCCAGAGCGCGCGGCGGGTGGTCTGCGCGGTGAGCGGCTGCAGCGCGCCGCTCACGCTGGTGTTGATCAGCACGTCCTGGCCGGGGGCGTCGAAATAGTCGATCCGGGCCACCGTGCGCGCCGGTGTCTGCGGGCTGCCTTCGCTGCGCATGAACACAAAGCGGTACTGGCCGCGTACCGGGCAGAAAGGCGACACATGAAACACCTTGGCCGCGGTGCAGGGCACGCCGTAGCGCGGCGCATCGAGCAGGTAGCAATGGCGCTCGCCAAAGGTGTTGTTCACCTCGGCCACCACCGCGCGCAGCGAGCCATCGCGGCGGTGGCAATACCAGAAGCTCACCGGCTTGAAGCTGTAGCCGAGCACGCGCGGGTAAGTGTGCAGCCAGATTTCACCCTGGGCATCGGTGATGTCGTGTTGCTGCAGCAGGCTCTCCACCCAGGCCAGGCAGTCGGCGCGGCCGTCGCCGTGGTCGCTGTCGTGAAACGCGAGCGCGGCGCGGCGGTTGCGCGCCAGCGCACCGGGGCCCTGCGCGCGCAGGCTGCGCAGCGGCAGCATAAGAAAGTAGGTCGGGTAGGCGAACGCGTGGCGTTTGGGCCGGTGGCGCGTGTGACGCACCTCGCCAAAGCCAATCTGGGCCACCGCAGGCACTTCGCCCAGGATCATGCAAACACCCCGGGCAGCGCGGCCCGGCGCGCGTCGTCTGGATGGGTCTGGGCAAACAGGTGGTGGCTCTGCAGCAGGCTGCGCGCGGCCTGCAAGCCCGATTTCAGGCCGTCTTCATGGAAGCCGTAGCCGGCCCATGCGCCGGCAAACCAGCTGTGCTGCTGCCCCTGAATGCCGGGCAGGCGCTGCTGCGCCTGGATGGCGCCCAGGTCGAACACCGGGTGTGCGTAGTCGTATTCGCCCAGCACCCGCTCGGGCGCAATGGCGGTTTGCGGGTTGAGCGACACCACCACCGGCTGCTGCACCGGCAGCGGCTGCAGGCGGTTGATCAGGTAATGCAGGCAGACCTGCGCCTGTTCGCGGTCGGCGGTGGGGGCGCGCTCGTAGTTCCAGGCGGCCCAGGCGCGCGGGTTTTGCGGCAGCACCGACACGTCGGTGTGCAGCACCGCGCGGTTGGGCTGGTAGCGAATGGCGCCCAACACCGCTTGCTCATCGGGCGTGGCGCTGTCGCCCAGGATGGTGAGCGCCTGGTCGCTGTGGCAGGCGAAGACGATGGCGTCGAAGCGCTCCACCTTGCCGCTGGTGACCACCCGCACGCCCTGCGCGTCGCGCAGCACCCGCTGCACCGGCGTGTTCAGGCGCTTGTCTGGGATGGCGGCGGTGATCTTCTCCACATACTGGCGCGCGCCACCGGCCACGGTGTACCACTGCGGCCGGTTGGTGATCTGGATCAGGCCGTGGTTGTGGCAGAAACGCACCATGGTGGCCACCGGGAAGGCCAGCATCTGGTCGGTCGGGCAGCTCCAGATGCAGCCCATCATGGGCAGGAAATACCAGTCGCGAAACTCGTCGGAAAACCGCTGCTCGCGCAGGAAGTCGCCCAGTGGCTGCATCAGCGGGCTGTCAGGTTGCAGGTCAACGCCCTGCTGCGCCAGCCGGGTGGTGATCCGGTTGAAGCGCACGATGTCCTTGAGCATGCGCCAGAAGCGCGGATTGGTCAGGTTTTCACGCTGCGCGAACACGGTCGACAGATCCGAGCCGCTCCATTCCAGCGCCCGTCCGCCGCGCCCGGCGCCCGGCGCCTTGACCGAGAACGACATGTCCGACTTGGCAATCGCCACGCCCAGCTGTTCAAACAGCGCCAGCAGCGTGGGGTAGGTGCGTTCGTTCGTTGAGCACCAGAAAACCGGTGTCCACGCCGAAGGTGGTGGCCTGGCCGCGCGCATCGGGCAGCGTGATGTCCACCGTGTGGGTGTGGCCACCGAAGTAATCGCCGGCCTCGAACAGGCTGAGCTGGGCCAGGCCCTGCAGCGTGTGCGCTGCCGCCAGCCCGGCAATGCCCGAGCCGACAATGGCCACCCGGGGCGGGTGTGTGGCGACGCCCTGGGTGGGGCGGGAGGGGTTGGTGTACATGCCTCAGCCCCGTCCCGAAAGACAAAAAGCCGCGAAGCGCCCCGAGGTGAAGGAGGGGGGGAGGGAGGAGGAAAACCACCCCGGGGTTGCAGTCAGACCTTGGAAGGACCAAAGGCTTCGCAGCAAAAAACAGTTGCCAACATGGAGCGCGGCGGACGGCAGAGAGTTCCGTGGCGGTGTTCTCATGGAAGGATCTCCGGGAGCGACATGGGATAAAGAGCGTTTCGTAGGATTATGCACCGAATGGTCTGATTGCGACCGATCAGTCACTATTTGGCCGGCAAGATTTTTTCAATCTCCCGGACGATGGCCGGGTGGTCTGGCGCCATCGCGCTGGCGAAGCTGCGCACCGTTTGCCCGTCCGGGGTGATCAGGTATTTGTGAAAGTTCCACCCCGGGCGCTCGCCGCTGCGCTGCGCCAGCTGCTGGAACAGCGGATGGGCGCCGGTGCCGGTCACTACTGTCTTGGTGAACATCGGGAACTGCACGCCAAAGGTGTTTTCGCAAAACTCGGCAATCGCCTGGTTGCTGCCGGGTTCCTGGCGGCCGAAATCGTTGGATGGAAAGCCCAGCACCACCAGCCCGCGGGCCTGGTAGCGCCGGTGCAGCGCCTCCAGCGCGGCGTACTGGCCGGTGAAGCCGCAGCGGCTGGCGGTGTTGACCACCAGCACCGCGCGCCCGGCGTACTGGCAGAGCGACTGCGGTTTCTCGTCTTGCAGGCGCAGCATGGTGTGTTGCAGCAGCGGCGCACAGGCGGGCGCCGGCCCAGTGCTGGTGCCGGGGTTTTTTGCCTGGCCACCCAGCGGCAGGCCGAGGCAGGCCGCCAGGCAGGCGCTGGCAAACAACACCCGGCGGCGAAGAAACCGACGACCGGGCGCGGACACTGGTTGAATCATGGGTGGCGCTCCATAATGAAAATGCACACGTCGTGCGATCGATTGTCCATGACAAATTTCCGCCACACCATCGCCGAAGTGGAGCGCGCCACCGGTTTGTCCAAGGACACGCTGCGAATCTGGGAGCGGCGCTATGGCTTTCCCGACCCATCGCGCGACGCCGTGGGCGAGCGCCGTTATGACGACGCCCAGCTGCTGCGCCTGCGCCACCTGCGCCGCCTGCTTGATGCCGGTTTCCGTGCTGGGCAGATCGTGCCGCTGCCGCTGAGCGAGCTGATGGCGCTGCCCGCGCCCGTTGATTCGCCGCGCGAAACCGTCCAGGCCGGCCACCCGGCGGTGCCGGTGGACGCCTGGATGGCCCGGCTGCGCCAGCACGATGCGCGCGGCCTGCGCCACGACATGGAGCAGCACCTGCTTGAACACGGCCTGGGCCGGCTCGTGCGCGAGGGCATCGCGCCCATGAATGTGTGGGTCGGCCAGTCCTGGCTGGCGGGCCAGCTGGCGATTTTTGAAGAACATCTGTACGCCGAGGTGGTGCAGCAGGTGATGCGCCAGGCGCTGAGCCAACTGGCCACGGGTCGCGCGCCCATGCCGCCGCGTGTGCTGCTCACCACCGTGCCGGGCGAGCCGCACGGCCTGGGGCTGCTGATGGCCGAGTGCGAGATGGCGCTGGCTGGCTGCGACACGCTGGCGCTTGGTGTGCAGACGCCGCTGGCCGAGATCGTGGCGGCGGCGCGCGCCTGCCAGGCCGATGTGGTGGCGCTGGGCTTCAGCGCGGTGCTCAGCCCGCGCGACGTGCGCATGGCGCTCACCCAGCTGCGCGCCATGCTGCCCCCCGAGCTGGCTCTCTGGAGCGGCGGCCAGTGCCCGACCCTGGTGGCGAAGCGCGGCGGCGGCCTGCGCCTGGCCGGGCACCGACACCTCCCCCGGCTGGACGACATCGGGATGGCGGTGGCGCACTGGCGGGCCAGCAACAACCCCAACCCCGACGGACCCGCGCCCGCCAGCGTGCCGCCCAAGATGCCAGCCATTTCGTGAAGCCACGCAGCAACGACCCGCAACGCGGCGCCACCGAATTCAAGGGCAACAAGGCGGCGCTGCCCAGCAAGCCGTGTGCCGTGTGTGGCCGCGCCATGAGCTGGCGCAAGGCTTGGGCGCGCAACTGGGCGGAGGTGAAATACTGCAGCGATCGTTGCCGCGCGCAGGCGCCGCGCAGCGCTCAGGGCGCGCCATGAGCGCGGGCGTGCCGCTGCGCCGTCTGGTGCTGGTGCTGGGAGACCAGCTCTGGCAGGACAACCCCGCGCTGGCCGACATCGACCCGGCGCAAGACCAGGTGCTGATGATCGAGGCCCGCGGCGAGGCCACCGCGGTCTGGAGCCACCGCGCGCGCATCGCCGTGTTTCTCTCGGCCATGCGGCACTTCCGCGATGCCTTGCGTGCCGCGAGCCTGCCGCTCACCTATCTGGCGCTGGACGACCCGCCCTTCGCCGCCGCCTCGCTTCCCGAGCGGCTCGCGCTGGCCCTGGACGCGCTGCGACCGCAGGCCTTGCGGATCTGCGAGCCTGGCGAATGGCGGCTGCAACAGGACATCGAGGCGGTCGCGCAGGCGGCCGGTGTGTCGCTGACCTGGTGCGAAGACAGCCACTTTTTGTGCAGCCGCGCCCGCTTTGCGCGCTGGGCCGACGGGCGCAAGGA
>JAIFNE010000012.1 GCA_020047875.1 Hydrogenophaga sp. | reverse complement strand
TACGAACTCTTGTGCGCAGTGGCGCCCCGGGTGCCATTCGCCGCACCCTGAGGCGCCGGCTGACTTGGCGGCGCCGTTGATGCCAGTCAACACGCGAGCGGAGGTGCGAGCGCAAGGTTGAAGGGGCATTGAGTGCCCCCGATATATACCCCATAGGGTATCAAGTTATACTGCGATCTGTACAGGAGAAACCCATGAGCCGCCGTGCTGAAACAATGACCGACCGCCCACTTTTCGCCTCTTGCACTGCCCACAAAGTGCCACAGCCAACGACCTGGCCCCGCTGGGTACTCGTGGGTGCGCTCGCCTTGGCGATGGTTGATGTGCATGCCGCGGGTCAGGAAGCGGGAGGCGCTGTGCCCTCTGTTCCCGTGATGGTGGTGGGCGCGCAGTCGGTGGGTGCCGGTCTGACGCTGGATGGCAGCCTGCAGGCGGTGCGCCAGAGCGTGCTGTCGGCCCAGGCCAGCGGCCGCATTGCGCAGCTCAGTGTGAAGGCGGGCGACCGGGTTCAGGCGGGGCAGGTGCTGGCCGTGATTGACGACCGCGCCACCCAGGCGGGTGTGGCGCAGGCGCAGGCGGGTGTGGCGCAGGCCGATGCGCAGCTGGCCAATGCCAGGGCACAGTTTGAGCGCACGCGCGACCTGCGCGCGCAAGGGTTTGTGGCGCAGGCGGCGCTCGACACCGCGCAATCGCAGCTGAAGGCGGCGCAGGCCGGTCTGGCGGCAGCAAGCGCCGGGCAGACGCAGTCGTCGCTGGCGCAGGGCTTCACCCGCCTGACCGCCCCTTACGACGGCTGGGTGTTGCAGACCCACGCCGAGGCCGGTTCGCTGGCGATGCCGGGTACGCCGGTGTTGACGGTCTACGCGCCGCAACCGATACGCGCGGTGGTGTATGTGCCGGCTTCGCTGCAGGCCGCAGCCCAGCAGGCGCAGCAGGTTGAGGTGCAGCTGCCGGGCTCTGAGCGCTGGGTCAAACCGGCCGCCAGCACCAGCCTGCCCACGGCCGATCCGGTGTCCCAGACGGTCGAATGGCGGCTGGACCTGAGCGCTGCCGATGGCGCGAACCAGGTGCCGGGCCGGCAGGTTCGTGTGCGATTTGTGGGGAGCGGTGCGCAGCAGCGGCTGGTGGTGCCGGCATCGGCGCTGCTGCGCCGTGGCGAGCTGACGGCCGTTTACCTGGCTGCCTCCCGTGGCGAGGGCCAGCCCGAGGGTTTTTCGCTGCGCGCGGTGCGCACCGGCGCGGGCCACGGGGAGGCGGGCCTGGAGGTGCTGGCCGGCCTGAAGGCGGGCGATCGGGTGGCGCTGGACCCGGTGCGTGCGGGTTTGCAGGGTGCCCGGCCGGCGGCACAGTGAGCGAGTCAGCATGAGCGCACCACACACCGACCCGTCCTCGCTGACCGCGCCCGAGAAGCTCGGCTTCTCGGGTTCGGTTGCCCGCGCCTTTCAGTCCAACGCGATCACGCCGCTGCTGGCGATCGTGGCCCTGCTGCTGGGCCTGTTCGCCGTGCTGGTCACGCCGCGCGAAGAAGAGCCGCAGATCAACGTGACCATGGCCAACGTGCTGATCCCCTTCCCTGGGGCTTCGAGTGCGGATGTGCAGCAGCTGGTGGCGGGGCCGGCCGAGCAGGTGCTGGCGCAGATTCAGGGCATTGAGCACACCTATTCGGTGTCGCGCCCGGGTGTGGCGGTGCTCACGGTGCAGTTTCAGGTGGGCGTGCCGCGTACCGAAGCGCTGGTGCGGCTGTACGACGTGTTGAACGCCAACCAGGACTGGTTGCCGCCAGGCTTGGGCGTGCTCACGCCCATCGTCAAACCCAAAGGCATCGACGATGTGCCGGTGCTCGCCGCCACGCTCTGGACCCGGGACGCCGCCAGCGCGCTCGATCTGGAGCGGGTGGCGCACACGCTGGAGGCTGAGCTCAAGCGCGTACCGGGTACGCGCGAGGTGGTGACCATCGGCGGCCCGGGCCGCGCGGTGCAGGTGTGGCTGGAGCCCGGGCGGTTGCGCGAGCGCGGCATCAGCGTGCAGGCGCTGCAGGGCGCGATTGCGGCCGCGAACCAGGCCATGCCATCGGGTTCGGTCGCCAACCCCGGCGCGGCGCCCGGCGAGCCCGGCATGCTGAGCGTGCAGACCGGTGAGTTCCTGCAAAACGCGAAAGACGTGGGCGACATCGTGGTGGGTGTGAGTCAGGGCCGACCGATCTACCTGCGAGAGGTGGCCCGCGTGGAGGCGGGTGCGCAGCTGCCGCAGCGCTACGTTTGGTTCACCCCCGGGGCGGCCGATGTCGACCACACCGACCAGCGCGGCCAGAGCCACCCGGCTGTGACCATCACCGTGACCAAAAAGCCGGGTGAAAACGCGGTGGACGTGGCCGCGGGCGTGCGCGAGCGCCTGAGCCTGCTGCAGAACACGGTGATCCCCGAAGGGGTCGAGGTGTCCATCACCCGCGACTATGGCCAGACCGCGGCGGACAAAGCCAACAAGCTGATCCAGAAACTCATCTTTGCCACCGCCAGCGTGATCGTTCTGGTGGGCCTGGCGCTGGGCCGGCGCGAGGCGGTGATCGTGGGCGCCGCGGTGATCCTCACGCTCACCGCCACCCTGTTCGCGTCCTGGGCCTGGGGCTTCACGCTCAACCGCGTGTCGCTGTTCGCGCTCATCTTCTCCATCGGCATCCTGGTGGACGACGCGATCGTGGTGGTGGAAAACATCCACCGGCACCGCCAGCTCACGCCCGACGTGCCGCTCGCCGTCATCATTCCGCGCGCGGTCGACGAGGTGGGCGGCCCCACCATTCTGGCCACCTTCACCGTGATCGCGGCCCTGCTGCCGATGGCGTTTGTGAGCGGCCTGATGGGCCCTTACATGAGCCCCATTCCGATCAACGCCAGCATGGGCATGGCGATTTCCCTGGTGATCGCCTTCACCGTCACGCCCTGGCTGGCGTTGAAATTGACGCAAACCGGCCCGGGCCACGCCGCGCACGGCCCCGGCAAGGTCACGCATGCGCTGCAGGGCTTCTTCACCCGGGTGCTCACCCCGTTGCTCTCCAGCGCCCGCAAACGCTGGCTGTTGCTGGCAGGCATTCTGGTGGCGCTGGCGCTGTCGGTGGGCTTGACCATGGTGCAGTGGGTGGTGCTGAAAATGCTGCCGTTCGACAACAAGAGCGAATACCAGGTGGTACTCGACATGCCCGCCGGCACGCCGCTCGAAGACACCGCGGCCGCCTTGCAAGACCTCACCGCCTGGCTCGCGCAGCAGCCCGAGGTGGCTGATGTGCAGGGCTACGCCGGCACCGCCAGCCCCATCACCTTCAACGGCCTGGTGCGCCAGTACTACCTGCGCGCCGAGGCTGAGAGCGGCGACCTGCAGGTCAACCTGGCTGACGCGGCACACCGCAGCGAGAAGAGCCACGCCATCGCGCAGCGCCACCGACCCGAGCTGGAAAAAATCGCCGCCGTGCATGGTGCGCGCATCAAGGTGGTGGAGGTGCCGCCGGGCCCGCCGGTGCTCTCGCCCATCGTGGCCGAGGTGTATGGGCCCGACGAAGCCGGTCGCACGGAGTTGGCGCAGCGGGTGGCGCAGGCCTTCCGCGATACGCCTGACATCGTCGGTGTGGACACCACGTTGAAAGAACACGCGCCGCGCGCCTTCCTGCGCATTCAGCGCCAGCGCGCCGAGTCGCTGGGCATTCCGGTGCAGGTGATTGCGCAAACCGTGAACGCCGCGCTTTCGGGGGCCGACGCCGCCTACCTGCACGACGGCCACGCCAAATACCCGGTGCCGGTGCGCCTGCAACTGCCCCGGGACCAGCAGGTGGGCCTGGACAGCCTGCTCGCCTTGCCCCTGCGGGCGGCCAGTGGTGCGATGGTGCCGCTGTCCGAGCTGGTGACGGTCGAGCGCGGCGTGATCGACCAGCCGTTGTTCACCAAGAACCTGCTGCCCGTGGTGTATGTGCTGGGCGACATGGCGGGCCAACTCGATTCACCGCTCTACGGTCTGGCCGAGATTCGCAGCCAGATGCAAGCCGCCGCGCTGCCCAACGCCGGTGAACTCGGCGAGTACTGGATCAGCCAGCCCAAAGACCCGTACCGTCAGTACGCGCTGAAGTGGGACGGCGAGTGGCAGATCACCTACGAGACCTTCCGCGACATGGGCGCCGCCTACGGTGTGGGTCTGATTCTGATCTACCTGCTGGTGGTGGCGCAGTTCAGGAGCTACGTCACGCCGCTGATCATCATGGCGCCGATCCCGCTCACCATCATCGGCGTGATGCCTGGCCACGCGCTGCTGAATGCGCAGTACACCGCCACCTCCATGATCGGCATGATCGCGCTGGCCGGCATCATCGTGCGCAACTCCATCCTGCTGGTGGACTTCATCGAACTGGAAACCGCGCGCGGTGTGCCGTTTGCGCAGGCGGTGGTGCAGTCGGCGGCGGTGCGCGCTCAACCGATTGCGCTGACCGGTCTGGCCGCCATGATGGGTGCCTTTTTCATCCTGGACGACCCGATTTTCAACGGCTTGGCGATCTCGCTCATTTTCGGCATCGCGGTCTCGACGTTGCTCACCCTGGTGGTGATTCCCGTGCTGTATTTCGCCGTGTACCGTAAAAAGTACGAGGCGCTGGTGGCGGTTGCCAGCTGATTCCCCTCCCCGTGTGTTCTTTTTTTAGGAGTTTGAGATGACCGTTGAACGTTACATCCGTGTGATCGCTGGCCTGTTCATCATGTTCTCGCTGGCCTTGGGCGTGGAAGCCAGCCCCTTGTTCGTGAGCCCCTGGTTTTTGGCTTTTACCGCTTTCGTGGGCCTGAACCTGTTCCAGTTCGGTTTCACCAACTTCTGCCCGCTGGCCCTGATTCTGAAAGCCCTGGGCGTGCCCGAGAGCAAAATCGCTTGCAGCACCAAGTGAGGCGTTGAGCCAGCAAACGCTGGAGCGTGCAGCGCCGCTTCCGCTTGGCGCTGCCTGCGCTACCTGCTTTACCAAAACTCGCCATGACATCACCGACCCCACTCAAATTCCTCATGCCTGGCTGGTTCTCGGTGGTCATGGGTCTGTGCGGCCTGAGCCTGGCCTGGCATCAGGCGCAGCAGGTGCTGGGCGGTATGGCCGATGGCGTGGCGCTGGTGGCGGCAGCGCTGGCCGCGCTGGTGTTTCTGGTGTTGCTGGTGGCCTCGGTGCTGCGCGCCGTGCGCCACCCGGCCGCGCTGGCCGAAGACCTCCGGCACCCGGCACGCCACGCCTTTGTGGCTGCCTTCCCGGTGGCGATGCTGTTGCTGGCCGCCGTGGGCGTGGCGCTGCTGGGGCCGCACCGTGGCTGGAACATGCTTTGGTGGCTGGGCGCACTGACCCAGCTCTGGGCCACCGTGTGGGTGCTGGGCCGCTGGCTGGCGCCCGCCACGCCAGGGCAAGGCCCGGGCAATACCGGGCTGTGGCCAGCGGTCACGCCGGTGTTGCTGATTCCGGTGGTGGGCAATGTGGTGGTGCCACTGGCCGGTCTGCCGCTGGGTCATACCGTGTGGTCGGCGGCGCAGATGGGCATTGGCGTGTTTTTCTGGCCCATCGTGCTGGCCTTGGTGCTGGCGCGGCGCATCGCCCACAGCCCGCTGCCCGATCGCCTGCTGCCGAGCTGGTTCATCACGCTGGCACCGCCTGCGGTGATCGGTACGGTGCTGACGCAGTGGCAGGCCCCGCCGGCGCTGGTGCTGGCCCTGTGGGGCGTGTCCCTGTTTTTTCTGTTGTGGCTGCTGCCGATTGCCAAGCGCATCGCGAGCCAGCCGTTCGGGCTGGCTTACTGGGCCCTGTCGTTCCCGCTGGCCGCGCTTGGCACGCTCACGCTGCGCGTTGGCGATCTGTACCCGCAAGCCGCTGGCCTGCAGACCATGGGCGTGCTGCTGCTGGCCGTGACCTCCATGGTGGTGCTGTGGCTGGGCTTCGCCACGGTGCGCGGTCTGCGCGACGGCACGCTCCTGGCGCCCGAGCCCCTGGCCAACATTCAGCCGGTGTCGGCCTGAGCGGCTGAAAGGCTGCGGTTGAGGCGCGGCGCGGCGTGCTTTGGCGGGTCAAAATGTGCGAAAAATGATATTGTCATTTCGGATGATTGGCTAAACGCCCCATTCAACCGGCAAAATCGCACCGATGCAAACATCCTCGAACGAGTCCGTCGCTCCCGACGATTGCACCACCGTCGAGGTGGCGCGCAGCCTGGGCCTGGCCGTGCGGTCGGTGCAGCTGATGGTCGACCGTGGCGAACTCGAAGCCTGGCGTACGCCCGGTGGCCACCGCCGCATCAGCCGGGTCTCGGTCGACCGCTGGCTGTCTGAGCGTCAAAGCGGCAAGTCGCGGCCGGAAACGCGGGGGCCCTCTGTCGGCGTGCCCGCCGACCCGCCGGTCGGCATGGCCACGGCGGCGCCGGCCAGCCGACGGCCACGCGTGTTGCTGATCGAGGACTCGCGCCACTTCCAGAACCTCGTCACGCTGTTGGTGAAGGCCCGCTTTCCCCAGGTCGAGCTGCACCTGGCCGATGACGGCATCGCCGGTCTCGCGATGGCTGGCAAGCTCGAGCCCGAGGTGCTGCTGGTGGACATTCTGCTGCCCGGCATCGACGGCGCGACCTTGATCACCGGGCTGCGTTCGCACCCGGCGTTCGCGCGCAGCCGACTCATCGTCGTCACCTCGCTCGAAGGCCCGGCGCTCGAACCCTACGCCTTTGCGCTGGAAGGCCTGCCGGTGGTGCACAAGCCGCGGCTGGCCGTCGAGCTGCCCGCGCTGCTGTCGCACGCGCTGGCACAGAGCCACGCCGCCCCGATGCCGGCATGAAACCACTGGTCAGGCCGCGCATCGTCTTCGTCGATCACGATGCTTCGACCCGCCGCTTTGTCGAACTGGCCCTGGAGGACCTGCCGGTCGAGATGCTGACCTGCGCCGACGCCGCCACCGCACGCGCTGCGCTGCGCCAGGGCCCGGTCGCCCTGCTGATCACGGATTTGATGATGCCCGGCGAAAGCGGGTTCGACCTGCTGGCTTCGCTGGCGGCTGATCCGTCGCTCAGGGGCGGCGCGCTGCTCGCCGTGT
>JAIFNE010000197.1 GCA_020047875.1 Hydrogenophaga sp. | reverse complement strand
GCGATCAGCTCTTGCTGACCAGCTCCAGGTGCTCCACCACGGGCGGCTGGACGAAAAATGGGCCGACGATGGCGCGCCATTCGGCAAACGCCGGCGACTCGCGGAAACCCACCGTGTGGTCTTCCAGCGTGTCCCAATAAATCATGAGCAGGTAACGGCCCGGGCTCTCGATGCTGCGGTTGACCTTGTAGCCCTGAAAGCCCTTCGCGTAAGCAATCACGGTGCTCGCGCCCCGCGTGATGGCTTCTTCAAAGGCGGTGGCTTTCGACGGATCGATGCGAATGTCGGCGTGTTCAAGAATCATGCGGTGGTCTCCTGTGGCGTGCGTTTCACGAGCACCGCGAATCATATCGACCGCCTTCTCGGCCATCATGACCACCGGCGCGTTGGTGTTGCCACCCACCACCTGCGGCATGACCGAGGCATCGACCACCCGCAGCTGGCCCACGCCGTGCACCCGCAGCGCCGCATCCACCACGGCCAGCGCATCGCTGCCCATGCGGCAGGTGCCCACCGGGTGGTAGATGGTGTCGGCGTGGTTGCGAATGAATTGCTCGATCTGCGCATCGGTCTTGGCCGCGGCCGATGCCCGGGACTCAAAGCCACCGTGGCGCGTGAGCGCGGTCTGCTGCAGCACACGGCGGGTGAGCTTGAAGCCGCGCACCATGCGCGCCATGTCGTCCGGGTCTTGGAAGAAGGCCGGGTCGATCAGCGGCATGGTCTGCGGGTCGGCGCTGGCCAGGCGCAAGCTGCCACGGCTTTTGGGGCGCAGCAGGCAGACATGGCAAGAGTAGCCGTGGCCCAGCACGGTCTTGCGCCCGTGATCCACCAGCTTGCCCACCACGAAGTGCCACTGCAGGTCGGGGATGGCCTGGTCCGGCGAACTCTTGATGAAGCCACCGGCCTCGGCGAAATTGGTGGTGAGCGGGCCGCTGCGGGCGCGTCGCCACTCAAAAATGCCACGCAACATGCTGACCACCCCCTGGAGGGACAAACCAAACAGATCGGTCACCTTGGGCGCGTTGACCACCATCACCACATCGGGGTGATCGTGCAGGTTCTCGCCCACGCCAGGCAGGTCGTGCACCACCGCAATACCGTGCTGCTTCAGGTGTTCGGCCGGCCCGATGCCCGAGAGCATGAGCAACTGCGGCGAGCCAAACGCGCCGCCGCTCAGCAGCACCTCGCCGCCCGGCCGCAGCGACAGCGTTTGCTCAGCCCCACGCCCGCCATCGCCGCGATACGCCACGCCGGTGGCGCGCAGCTGGCCGTCAACCCGCTCGGTCAGCACCCGGGTGGTGAGTGCCTGGGTGATCACGGTGAGATTCGGGCGCCCCAGGTGCGGTGTGAGGTAGCCCTTGGCCGCGCTCCAGCGCTCGCCGTTTTTGTGCGTCACCTGGTACACGCCCACGCCCTCCTGCTCGGGGCCGTTGAAGTCGGGGTTGTATTTGTAGCCAGCCTGCTTGCCGGCTTCGATGTAGGAAGACAAAAACGGGTTGGGGCTGCGCAGGTCCATCACATGCAGCGGGCCACCCTGGCCGTGCAGCGCATCGGCACCGCGTTCGTTGTCCTCGGAACGTTTGAAGTACGGCAACACATCGGACCAGGACCAGCCCGAGTTGCCCCGCGCGGCCCACTGGTCGTAGTCCCAGGCCACGCCGCGCGCGTAAATCATGGCGTTGATCGAGCTGGAGCCGCCCAGCACCTTGCCGCGCGGCTGGTAGCCCCGGCGGCCATTCAGACCGGGCTGCGGCACGGTGCTGTAGCCCCAGCCATTCAGCTCGTACTTGGCCATCACCGCCAGACCGGCCGGGCAGTGGATCAACACGCTGCGGTCGGCCGGGCCCGCTTCCAGCAGCGCCACGCGAATGGCCGGGTCTTCGCTCAGGCGCCCCGCCAGCACGCTGCCCGCCGAGCCGCCGCCCACGATGATGAAATCGTACATACACACTTTCCTCAAAGCCATCGGCACCCCCAGCCACACAGCGGCAAGGGTTGCCACAACCCGCACGGCACCCCCGGCAATGGCGCCTCGGGCAGTGCGGGACAATTGGCGTTCAAGTTAGCACAGCGTCTGTGGCGCGCGGTAGGCACAGCAATCTAGAACCGACGCTTGGGCGACTGCGCCGAGCTGCGTGGCGCAGCCCCGAAATCCCCGTTTTTTTCAAACTTTTCAGGAGCAATTTCCACATGAGCAATTCCATCGAAACCGTCGGCATCATTGGCTCCGGCACCATGGGCAACGGCATCGCCCAGGCCTGCGCCAGCAACGGCATCCGCGTGGTGCTGGTCGACATCCAGCAGGCCGCGATCGACAAAGGTCTGGCCACCATCGCCAGCAGTCTGGACCGGCTGATCAAGAAAGAGAAAATCACGGCCGCCGACAAGGCCCAGACCTTGTCGCGCATCCACGGCAGCACCCAGTTTGAAGACCTGAAGGGCGCGCAACTCGTGATCGAGGCCGCCACCGAAAACGAAGCCCTCAAGATCAAGATCCTGCAGCAGCTCGACGGGCTGCTGCCGGCTGATGTGATCGTCGCCACCAACACCAGCTCGATCAGCATCACCAAGCTGGCCGCCGCCACCCAGCGCGCCGACCGCTTTGTGGGCATGCATTTCTTCAACCCCGTGCCCATGATGGCGCTGGTGGAAATCATTCGCGGCCTGCAGACCAGCGACGCCACGCACGATGCGGTGAAGGCACTGGCCGAGCGCCTGGGCAAGACACCGATCACGGTGAAAAACGCACCCGGCTTCGTGGTCAACCGCATCCTGGTGCCCATGAGAAGACATCGACGCCGGCATGAAACTCGGCACCAACCAGCCCATCGGCCCGCTGGCCCTGGCCGACATGATCGGGCTGGACGTGTGCCTCGCGGTGATGAACGTCTACATGGCCGAATTCAACGACAGCAAGTACCGCCCGGCGCCGCTGCTGAAGGAAATGGTGGCCGCCGGCTGGCTGGGCCGCAAGAGTGGGCGCGGCGTGTTCACTTATTGATTCCTGGGGCGGTTCACTGCTGCCGGCCGGCTGCAAGCGAATCCGGACTGCGCCTCGTTTTTCTCCGCCGCCCTCCGAATTCCCTTGCAAACCTCATGGCTATTGATCCGACCCTTTGAAGTCTTGCCTTCCGTTCAGGCCGAGCCTGTCGAAGCCCCGCCAGCGGCAGGTCTATGGTCAGGTAAGAACGAGTGCTTTGCAGGGCCGGATCAATAGTTGCGCGACCGCGACAAGGTCACGAATGGGCTTGAGATATTTTGTTACGGCGATGCAATACTCTGGCCCTCGCAGCGATAAAAGCAATAAGCGCGTTGAGTCCCAGGAGCCGCTTTCGTGTGCACCGTGGACTTTCACTGAGCGAGCCATTCGTATATCAGGAGAACCGAGCCCAATGAATTGTCCAAAATGCAACGCCCTCAATTCGGATACTGCGAGATTTTGTAAAGCGTGCGGGGCTGATTGCAGAGCCCTTGCTGCGGTGCCCGCGGCACCGGGACCGGCCGCGAAGGTAAGCACTTTGAAGTGCTTGAAGTGCGGAACAGAGAACGCGCCCATAGCCAAATTCTGCAAGGGATGCGGCGCAGCGCTTGCCTCGTCTGCAGAAACAGCGGAGTCCCTTCTGGCAGCCGAGGCCCTCGCCATCCAAACGGTTGCGCACGCGCCCGTCTTGAGCACGCCGATAGCGCCAGAACCCGCACCCTTGACGAGCCAAGCACCACCCCCGGTGATGACGAAGCCAATAGAGATTGCGCCAGAGCCAGCTGAGCGGCCCATGGCCATCGCGGTCAATGAAGCCAGGCCAACGCTTGAACCTGAACCTGAACCTGAACCTGAACCAGCACCAGCACCAGCACCAGCACCTGCACCTGCACCTGCACCTGCACCTGCACCTGAACCTGAACCAGCACCGCAGCCGGCTGGCCTGCCTTGCTTCAAATGCGCAACCCTGAACAGCCCCAACGCCAAGTTCTGCAAATCGTGCGGGGTGGCTGCGCCGTCTGACAAAAAAGCAACCGCTGATGCGCGTGTGACCCAGTCAGGCGGCCGCGGGCCACAACGGCCATGGCTGTTATGGGCTGGCGCTGCCGCTGCTACTGTGGTGTTGTTGGGCGGTGGGGCTTACTGGATGTTTTCCGATAGCAGCCCAGGGCCAGTAGCTACGTCTACAGCGCCGCCCACTTCATCGGCGCCTGAACCCAGCAGTCCTACAGCGCCTGCGTCGCCGCCGGTTACCAGCCCAGCTCCCGTATCCGTGCCACCGACAGCTCCCACGCCTGTTACGGACGCAGATATCCAACCCACCCAGGGCAAGGCAGACGCAGCTCCGGCTTCAGCGCCCCAGGCAGTGGCGCCTGAGCCGGTGCCCGCGCCGACTCCCCCGCCAAGCAGCGCGCCATCCGGACCCACGACTGCAGAGCGTGAAGCCGCCGCTCGCGCCAAGCAGGAGCGTGATGCCAAAGCTCGGCAGCAGGCTCGAGACAAAGCGATGCTTGAGAAAACCAATCGAACCCTTGACGACTTGCTCAAAAACTAGGAGAGAACGATGAAATTAAGAAGCCTTACTGCTATTGCGTTGGCTGTAGCCTCGACCGGCTGCGCCAACATCCAGGAACAAACTGGACTGGACAACAAAACCGTGAGTGCGGCGGGCGGCGCGGCCATTGGCTGCGTGGGCGGTGCATTGCTGGCCAAGATCACCGGTCAAAACGCAGCTGCAGGCTGTGCAGTGGGCGCTGTTGCTGGCGGACTGATTGGGTTTGAAAAAGCGCGTCAGGAAGAGATCGCTGCGGCGATGCAGGCGCAACAGGAGGCCATTGCGGCACTGGGCCCGCTGCCATCGGGTGTGCGGATCAAGGCGGAACCCGTCAAAACTGTGCCCGTCATGGTCACGGACAAAGCAAGCAAGCAGACCAAAGCGGTGGATAGCTTTGAGTCATTCGACTTGGACATCCCCTTGTCGATGAAGGGTACGCCCGGCTACGACAAAGCGATTTCCAGCCTGAGCGCTTTTGCTGTCAAAAAGGCTGATGAACGTGGATCGTCCAACGTAGAAAGAGCCATGACGGCCGCTGACGCTCGGGCCAACAAGTTTGTGCCTGAGACCAACGTTGCGAAAACACCAAAGGGCAATCCGGTGACCGTGACCAAGGTCATCAACAACGCCACCCAAAAAGGCGTGGAGCGCGTTACTGTGCGTGTGCGCAAGCTCGATCCCACTGAGGTGTCTTGATGCGCTCAGCCGGGTAGGCAGGTCCCGGTGTCAGCGCAGCCACGCGAACGAATTTCTAACAACACGAGGGAGCTTCTTTGATGTCTATTCAACAACAACTCAGGCAGACCACCAGCTTGCTGTCGGCGGTTGACGCTGTCCGAAACTGGCGCGCCGCTGCCCTATTGCTGGGCAGTTTGCTCACCGCCGGCTTGCTCGTTGCGCTGGCCGGTGTGGTCAGCTTTCAGGTCCACCCGGCGCTGGGGGCGGTTTTCGCGCTTTTGGCGGCGGCAGTCTTCTTTTACGGGGCCAACGCCGCAGGCATCATGTTGATGGACGAGGCGCAGGGAAGCCCGTCAAGGCCGGTGTTGGCCGCGGTGTTGACCGCACTGTCCATTGGGCACAGGTTCATTTTCGTGATGCTGCTCGTGAGCTTGGTGTACGTCGTCGGTCTTTTGGCGATGGCCTTGCTGCTGTTGCTTTGCAAAATCCCTGGTCTGGGCGCGCTGTTGTTTGCGGTCGTCTTTCCAGTGTGCGTGGTGATGTCTGGTTTCGCCATCTTTGCCGGGTACGCGGTGGTTGGTCCGCTGGCTGGCCCTGCTGTCTGGAGCGGCTCAACCACCATGCAGGCGCTGTCACGCCTTGCCGCCATCGCGCGCCAACGCATCGTGGTGGTGGTTTTGAGCGTGTTGGTATTGCTGCTGATTTGCGGCTTTGTCGGCAGCCTGATTGTGGGCATGATATTCACTGGAACGCTGATCACCGGCGGTATGTCGGCGGGCATCATTGGCGTCAGAGGAATGGGCCTGAGCAATGTGATGGGCATGGGCATGGGCAACATGCCGGGTTACGGCGGTGGCTGGGGTGGTGCCGGCTTGTCCGACCACGTCGCTGCCGGCGCGTTTGGCTGGGGTGTGGTGATGGCTGTGGCCTTTACGCTACCGCTGTTGGTGTATTTGCGCGGATGCTGCCAGCTGTACCTGTCCAACATTCAGGGCGTGGACGCCGAAGGCATCGAGCAGCAGTTGCGCGAAAAGTTTGACGCTGCGAAACGCGGCGCTGCCGAGATCAAGGCCAAAGGGGAGGCCATGGCAGCACAACAGGCTCAACGCTCCGAAAGAACGGCAGCGTCCAGCCTTGTGCCAGCGCCAGCGGCTGAACCAAACGCATCGCAAGCCAAGTGCGCCGTGTGCAGCACCCCCTGTTTGCCGGGTGATGTGTTCTGCGGTGGCTGTGGCAACAAGCTCACGCCGTAGTTCTTTTCCCCGCCTCGCCAAAACGCCTTCATGACTGCCAGCCAAGCGCTGGTGAAAGCCTTGCCATGTCTATCTTCTGTACCAAGTGCGGCGCCGCCAATGAGGGTGATGCTGCGTTTTGCAACAACTGCGGTGCGCCCCTGCGTCCAGCGGCGCCAAAAAAAGCCGAGTCAAGTTTTGCAGCCAATGGCGTGACCACGTCCATCGATGCCCGGTCCATGTCAGCGACCAGCCCTGGCCTGTCAAAAAAAGCCATTTACGCCGCAGCAGGTCTGGTGGGCGTGCTGGTGCTGGGTTCCGGGGCAAGTTATTTGATGCTCAAGGCACCCGCTGCAACGGCCTCTGCGTTGTTGGCGGCAGCCAAGTCTGGCTACGGCGAAGAGATCAACCCCCGGTTCAAGCGAGAGCTTTGCCTGTCAAATATCGACTACAGCAAAAACACGTTCAATGCAGGGCAGAACGATCAGCGTACCCAGGCTTGGCTCAACGCGCTGGTGGCTGCTGGTCTGTACAGCCCGCCTGTGGCCATCAGCAGCGGAGGCTACTTTCCGCAAACGCTGCTGCAGTATGTGGCCACGCCGGAGTTGGTCAAATACCGCCAGGGAAACCGGCTGTGCGCCGCACAAGCTGTTGACATCGCGGATGTGATCGACATCGGAAAACCAGAAGAACGATCATTGGGAAAAAACGGCGGGCCACCCAAAGTCACGGTAGTCCAAGCGATGCTGGTCGTACAGGCTGTGAACACCGCTCCGTGGATGGACAAGCCCGAAGTGCGCAGCGCTTTCATGGCCAATCTCAATGGCTGGGAGTACATCGATACAACGCTCCAGAAACGCGTTGCCGACACTTTTGGCCTGAAAGATAACAAGTGGACCACGGGCGTCGCTTACAAGGAGTCCTTAGAGCTGCAATACGAAAATGCCCAGCGCGATAGCGGCGGAAGTGCAGGCCAGGGCAGCTCGAGCGCCAGTTCCGGCGATGGCTGGGGTTGGGCGTCCAAGCTGTTTGGGCTGTTCACAACGGGCCACCCCTTGAAGGGCACCTGGCGCACGGCGGCGCAGGACCTGGGTTTTGGCGCCGTGCTTCCTGCGGGGATCGGCCCCACACTGACCTTCACCGCTGACACGATGGAAAGCGCTGGGCATGAAGTTAGGGTGGACTTTGAAGTTGATGGAAAGCGAGTGAAGGTCACGCCAAAGGGCGAGAGCCAAGGCCTGATCTTCTCGCTAGAGGGGCCTGACACAATGGTTTTGGAAGCACTGATCGGGCTTCGCTACGAGCGCGTCAAATAAGTCTGTTGAACACCTACCGAAGTTCTTTCCATGTCATACGAATACAGCTCAGACCAAGCGCAGCTTGATTTCCCCAACCCTTACCGTGTCGAAAATATGCTGTGGGCAGCACGCGCCGGCATTCTGCTGGTATGTGCCGTGGCGCTGCTGTTTTTAGCGCGAAAGCATCTGGCGGTGCAGGCGATGGGCAGCTTTGTGGTGCCGGTAGCGCTCGGGGTATTTTTGTTCGTCCTCGGCGCATGGAACTTCATCAGCATTGCCCAGCAACTGCGGGTGTTTTTTGGGCGGGGGCAACCCGCCGGCCTGGCGGCAGAGCTTGCCACCGACGCAGTGGGTACGTCGCCCGATGCCAATGCCCTGATGCAAACCGTGCGCCAGGGAACGCTCGAGTTCGCCATTCCCAGCGGTGCCCTCAACGGCGTGCTGTATTCCATCGTCAAAAACCTGATCACCGCCCCGGCCTACGTTCAAAACGTATTGCAAAACCGCTTTTCAAACCTGGCGTCGTACGCGTTTTTGTTGGTGGTCATGCTGGTGGCCATGCTGTTTGTCTGGGACTCACCCGTGCAAGGCTGGGTGGGCGGCTTTTTCCTGGGTTTGGTGGTCTTTATGGCGGTCAAGCCCGTGTCGGGTGGGAACGCTGGGGCGAAGGTCAGCTTCAACCTGACGCAGATTGTGTTGCTGACCTTGGTGGCGATCCTGGGCCCCGTGGTCTTGAGTTTTCTGCAAAGTAGCCTTCCCGATTTGACGTGGGCCAGTTTTGGCGTGCAGGCGTTCGTGATTCTGTTAACGCTGGCGCTGATTGAAAGTGTGTTTTTCGTGGCGGTTCAAAAGCACATCGACCCACCCCCGCCGGTCAGCAAGGTAGATACCCTAGGCACCGCCAGCTTCAACAGCGACCCGAATTTGCTGATGCAGGAAATCGACCGTGAAATGCAGCGCAATTGGGCGCAGCGCATTCCCAATCGCCGCTATGCGCGGGTGTTGCCCGACATTGCGCTCAACCAACGCGCCGGCAACTTCAAAGGCCTGTTGCTAGAAGAAACCCAGCCCATGGCTCCCAGCGCTTTCAACAAAATGGATTGGTCCGCTGTGATGGCGTACCCCCGGTTTTTCTGGCTCATGGTGATTGATGCTCTGGGTGTGGTGCTGACGCTGGCCGGTACCGTGGCATTGGTGGTATTCGCTGTCAGGTTTGACCCGATGCAGGATTGGCGTCCGGTGTTGGGGTTTGCCACGCTGGGCTTGTCCTTGGTGGCGGTGGGCGGCTACGCCTTCCGAAGCGCACACCAGCTGTGGGGTCGTTTTGACTTTGAATCAACGCTGACTTGGATCGAGATGGAGGGCAGCTTCATACGGTCCAAAATTGATTTGGGCAACCGCTTGCAAGACCGAGTGTTCACAGAGCGCGATGTCATCAACGTCGAAAACATGACGCTGCGCGTGTGGGTCACGCAGTTGCGCAGTGTGGTGTTTGGCCACCAAAGCCACGGCAGCGCCACCCGTCGCATCATCACGGGCATGCTGGGCCAACCCAAGGAGGCGGCTTATCTGAAAGACTTGGTCACACAGTTTGCGGGCGCCCAAAGTATTGTGGTGGCCCCCACCTCCAATGAAGACGCTCGGCGCATGACCGCCATGGGTGCCATGAATCAGCTTGGCGCCGTCCCCGCTGGACAAGCAGCCTTGCCGCCGGGTTCTGTGGCCGACGCCTTGCTCGCGGCTGCGCTACCTGCGGGCACTTCTTCAGGTGGCCCGTTTGAATATCTCGGGGCTTCAACGCAGCCCCGCCAGCAGCCCTCGCAAAGCCCGGCCCGCTTTTGCCCCGTGTGCGGCACCAAAAACGAGCCAGATGCAGGGTTTTGTGAAAATTGTGGTGCCAAACTGGCTCTTGCGTCGGCCTAAGGAAGGTGTGCACGACAGCGGCCACGGCGGGTGCCGTGCAAACCTCTGCCCAAGGTGCGACACCAATTTACTCGGGCAGCGCCTTGCCCGAGTACAGCTTCGAACGACTCACACCTGAAGAGCAGGCTGCGATCAGGGCGCTGCTCGGCCCGCCACACAGCGCGCACGCCTCACCAAGGCACAGTTTTCCCCTGGTGGTCGAA
>JAIFNE010000189.1 GCA_020047875.1 Hydrogenophaga sp. | reverse complement strand
ACCCAGACCCCGATGCGGACCCGACTGTTCTGGGCAGGCTCGGCCATCCACTGCATGTAAGCCACGAGGTCGCCTACGTTGTTGTCGAACTCCGCCGGCGTCATGAGACCAGGTTTGACCTGCTCCCACCCACGCAACACCTCAACCTCATGGCCATGGCTCTCCACCTTGTTGTACAGCGGGCGCTGCTCGCCCTGCAATTCCCACAGCGGGTTGGGCATGGCCGTGGTCGGGTAGGCCTTGTTGTTCCAGCCGGTCGGGGTCACCGGATCACGGTAGTAGGTGCGCAGGAAGGTGTAAAGATAATCCGGCCCCGAATGGCCGCCGATCGCAGCGCGCGAACGGGCAACGAGCGTGAGGTCGGGCGGGTTCTTGCCAAAGTACTCTTTGGCGTCTTTTGGCGTCATCGACACCTTCATCGTATCGCCGATCTTGTCGGTGGTGAAGGTGAGATTTTCAGCGATCTGTTTGTCGGTCAAACCGATATCGCGCAGGCGGTTGAAGCGCATGAACGATGCAGAGTGGCAGTTCAGGCAGTAGTTGACGAACAGCTTGGCGCCATTCTGCAACGCAGCCATGTCATTGGTGCGCTTCGGCGCCTTGTCCATCGGGATACTCCCCCCAGCCGCCAGGACGGCACCAGAGAGGCTCAGGGCCATCACGAGGCCCAAGATGATCTTCTTCATTGCTATGACTTTCCAGAATGAATCTTGCGAGCTCAGTGAGGCTGGAAGGTGACGCGGGTGGGCACAGTCTTGAACTCACCCAGACGACTCCACCAAGGCATCAGCAGGAAGAAGCCAAAGTAGAACAAGGTACCCACTTGCGACACGCGCTCACCGATCGGCGACGGCGGCAGAACCCCAAGGTAACCAAGGATCAGGAAGTTGACCACGAACACCGCATAAAGCCACTTGTTCCAGGTCGGCCGATAGCGGATCGACTTCACCGGGCTGTTATCCAGCCATGGCAGGAAGAAGAGGATCACGACACCACCACCCATCGCGACCACACCCCAAAACTTGGGGTCGATGCTCAGCATCATGGCAATCAGAGCAACTGCACCGCCCACCACAACGCCCTTAACGATCATGCTCAAGCGAGCCTTCACCACAGCGAACAGCGCCCCCAGCGCCACACAGGCCATCAACGGGTACATGAACTCGCTCGTCACGGCGCGCAAGATAGAGTAGAAGGGCGTGAAATACCAGACCGGCGCGATGTGGAGCGGCGTCACCAGCGGGTCGGCGGGGATGAAGTTGTTGTACTCCAAAAAGAAGCCTCCGAACTCCGGCGCAAAGAAGATCACGGCGGAGAACACCATCAGAAACACCGACACACCCAAGACATCGTGCACGGTGTAATAGGGATGGAAGGGAATGCCGTCGAGAGGAATACCCTTGTCGTCCTTGAGCGCCTTGATTTCAACGCCGTCGGGGTTATTCGATCCCACTTCGTGCAGCGCGATGATGTGCGCCACCACGAGACCCAGCAGCACCAGCGGCACGGCGATGACGTGGAAACTGAAGAATCGGTTCAGTGTCGCGTCGCCCACCACGAAGTCGCCGCGAATCAGCAGGGCCAGATCGGGGCCGACGAATGGAATGGCAGAAAACAGGTTCACGATCACCTGCGCACCCCAGTAGGACATCTGCCCCCAAGGCAGCAGATAGCCCATAAAGGCCTCGGCCATGAGAACCAGGAAGATGGCACAACCAAACACCCAGACCAACTCACGTGGCTTGCGGTACGAGCCGTAAATCAGGCCGCGGAACATGTGCAGGTAGACCACGACAAAAAACGCCGAAGCACCGGTGGAGTGCATGTACCGAATCAGCCAGCCCCAAGGTACATCGCGCATGATGTACTCGACCGACGCAAACGCCACCGGGACGCCCGCAGCGTTGAGGTTCGCGTCGGGCTTGTAGTGCATGACCAGAAAAATGCCGGTCACGATTTGAATCACCAACACCAGAAGTGCAAGCGAGCCAAAAAAGTACCAGAAGTTGAAGTTTTTCGGCGCGTAGTACTCTGCCAGATGCTCGTTGTACAGCTTGGACAGCGGAAATCGGTTATCGATCCAGTTCAGCGCTTTTTGAGCAGCCGGAGCATCGGGGGAGATCTCTTTGAATTGAGCCATGTCTTATCTCTGGGCAATGTATCAAGCAACCTTGTCTTCACCCACCAGCAAGGTGGTGTCAGACAAATAGACGTGCGGCGGAACCTCAAGATTGTCCGGAGCCGGCTTGTTTTTGAACACTCGGCCTGCGAGATCGAATGTCGAACCATGGCAGGCACACAAGAATCCGCCCGGCCAGTCATCGGGCAGCGACGGCTGTGCTCCCGGGGTGAACTTGTCACCAGGTGAACAACCGAGGTGAGTGCAGATGCCGACTGCCACCAGAATCTCGGGTTTGATCGACCGGTGGGTATTCTGAGCGTACTCGGGCGTGGGATAGGCGGTGCGCACCGACTTCGGGTCGGCCAGCTCACCTTCAAGCTTGGACAACGCTTGAACTTGCTCTGGCGTGCGACGCATGATCCACACTGGCTTCCCGCGCCATTCCACCACGCGCTTTTCGCCTGGCAGCAGACTGGAAATGTCGACCTGTACCGCAGCACCAGCAGCCTTGGCCTTCTCTGAAGGCTGAAAACTGCTCACAAACGGCACGGCCACAGCGGCAACTCCAACGCCACCCATGGCGGCGGATGTGATCAACCAGGTACGGCGGCTGTTGTCGACGTTGGTCGCGACGGATGCTTCACTCATGGGGAACTTTCTCAAACTTGGCTGTTCGGCAGGCTATCGCGAATTCTAACGGACGACCCGGGCCCTTTCCGGCATGCCACAGGAATCAGCTGCGCTATTGACCGCCCTGCTCGCCGGGTCAGCTCGAGCTGCTGCGTGATGCAAGCTGTGACGGCGGCGGAGCCTTCCAGCGTGTCAAAATGCCGCGCGGGTCCTGACGGAAGCAATCCGACTTTCAGCGGCATACCCAACGGCGTCACGTCACACGGGGGACCTGCAGACTTGGTCTGCGCCAACACCCACCGAACCATTCAAGCGGCAAGACAGGAGATATCGCATGCGCATGATGAAAGAATTCAGGGAGTTTGCAGTTAAGGGCAATGTGATCGACCTGGCGGTGGGCGTGATCATCGGCGGGGCCTTCGGCAAGATCGTGACCTCCATGGTGGAGGACATCATGATGCCCATCGTGGGCGCGTTGTTTGGCAGTCTGGATTTCACCAATCTTTACATCGCGCTGGGAAAAGTCCCTGAGGGTACTGCGCCAACGCTCGCTGCACTGAAGGAGGCGGGGGTACCGACGCTGGCTTACGGCAACTTCATCACCGTGGCGATCAACTTCACCATCCTGGCTTTCATCATTTTTGTGATGGTCAAGCAGGTGAACCGCCTCAGACGCGAAGCGCCGCCATCGCCACCCGCCGCAACGCCTGAAGACGTGATGCTGTTACGGGAAATCCGGGACAGCCTGCGCAAATAAGACGAGGCATCTCGCAGGGCCGGTGCTGCCGGCGGGTCCAAGCGACTCTGTTCCGTTGCCGTCTCAGGCGTTGGGAGCAGGCTCTGGTTTGGTCATCTCAAGCGCGGCATCGATGGCAGCCAGCAAACTGGTGGGGTCTGCTCTGCCGGTGCCTGCCAGATCAAATGCGGTGCCGTGGTCTGGGCTGGTGCGTACCAGCGGCAAGCCCAGCGTGGTGTTCACGCCATGCTCCAGGCCCATGAGCTTGACGGGTATCAGACCCTGGTCGTGATACATCGCCACCACCACGTCGAACTCGCCTTGTCGAGCACGCATGAATACCGTGTCGGGCGCATGCGGGCCAGTGACCTCAATGCCCTCCTGTCGAGCCCGTGCCACGGCAGGCACGATCGACTCGATTTCCTCGCGGCCGAACAACCCGCCTTCACCAGCATGCGGGTTGAGCCCAGCCACACCGATGCGCACGCGGGACCAGCCGCAGCGCTTGAAATGCTGCGCAGTGATACGCAGCGTCTGCAACACATTCGACTCACTCACCAGGCCAATGGCGTCTCGTAGCGACAGGTGGATGCTCACCAGCACGACCCTCAAGCCCGGACAACTGAGCATCATGCGCACAGGCATTTGATCGACCGGAACACCCTGGTGTGCCGCGGCCAGCGCCTGCAGCATCTCGGTGTGCCCTGGATAAGGCTCTCCCGCCGCCGCAATCGCCTCCTTGTGAATCGGTGCGGTCACCATGGCCGCACAGCGCCCCTGCAGCACTGCCGATGCAGCCCAGCGGATCGCCTCGGCGGCGGCATGTCCAGCAGCCTCACTGATCTGACCCAGCGCCACCAGAGGCCGCGGTTCACAGGCCTGAACCACCGCGAGGCAGCCAGGTGGCACATCGCACAACGCGTCCCAGGCAGACACCTCCGCCAGCATCACCGGAGGCATTCCACCCCCAAGGCAAGCCCCCGCGCGGCGCAGCGTGGGCAGGTCTCCGGCGATGACCAAGTGGGGCAGCAGGTCGGGACGCCGCTGCACCGCCTTCAGCACTATTTCCGGACCAACACCCGCTGGATCGCCCTGGGTGATCACCAACGGGAGGGCAGACCGCCTTTGTCGGGCAGCACCTGCAGCGGTCTGGGTCATGCTGGATTGGGGATGTCGATGAACTCGTGCACCAGCCCCAACTGGTTGGCCACAAAATCGCCAATCGCCTGAACACCGTAGCGCTCGGAAGCATGATGACCACAGGCCAGATAAGCCACACCGCATTCGCGGGCGTAATGGGCCTGCGGCTCGGAAATCTCACCAGTGATGAACAGGTCGGCGCCCGCCGCAATGGCCGCTTCAAAATAGCCCTGGGCGCCGCCAGTACACAAGCCAATACGCTGCACCACATGGCCGGGCTCGGCCACCAGCGTCACCGGGCGTCCCAACACAGCCTGCACCTGCTCGGCCAACCCCTCGATGGTGGACGGTGGGATGCGACCCAAAAAGCCCAACGACTGCTCGCCAAAACGCCCCTGTTCGACGGGCAACAGCTCAATACCGAGCACGCGGGCGAGCTGCGCGTTGTTGCCCAGCGTGGGGTGGGCATCCAGGGGCAGGTGATAGGCATAGAGATTGATGTCGTGTACGAGCAAACGCGACAGTCGTTGCTTCATCCACCCCGTCACCCGACCGTCCTGCCCACGCCAAAACAAGCCATGGTGCACCAGCACCGCGTCTGCGCCCGCCTCAATGGCTGCGTCGATCAGCGCCAGACTGGCGGTCACCCCGGTAACCAGTTTTTGAACCTCAGCACGGCCCTCGACCTGCAAACCATTGGGTCCGTAATCTTTGAAGGCGGCGGGTTGCAGCAAATCGTCTAGCGCACCCAGCAGGGCTTGCCTTGAACGGCCCACGCTGAAAGACGCTGAGGAAGCAAGGGCTCGCATAGGCTGATGGGAAGAAGACACTGAAGTACTTTGACGAAGCGCCGCGATCCAAGAGCCACATTTTGACAGCGCCAAGCAACTTGCCCTGCCCCTGCCACACCCGGCACCCGTCAGGGTGCCCACCCGTGCCGGTACCGATCAGCCCTGCTGGCGCTGCGACTCATCCATCTTGCGCGCGAAGAAGCGATAAAACCAAACCGCCATGCCCAGCATGAAGACGATCACGCCGAGGCTGAACAAACCGTAATCGGTTGAGAAAAGATCCATCATGGCTTTCATGCCTCGCTCCATCATGTTGCAAAGAAGCCATTGGACCGCGGCGCGGTCCGCTACGCCTTGACCTGCGTCAAGCGCCTTGAACACCGTGCGATAGCGTCCATATGCGGGACAATGACACGTTGACAGGCCAACCGCCCGTCCGACACGACCTCAAGCGATGATGAAACGACTCTGGCTGGTATTTGCGCAAACCGTGACCGTGCTGCTCGCAGCGTTTTTTGTGGTCGCGACCCTCAAGCCCGAGTGGCTGGACCGCAAGCCGTTGATGACCTCGGTGGTCCCGGTGCTGGAGCCCAGTGGCCCTGTCGTTGCGGTGGCTGGCGGGGCATTGCCAAGCTTCAGCGCGGCGGCCAAACTCGCCTCGCCAGCAGTGGTCAGCATCAACACCAGCAAGGCAGCCACCGACAACCCGGCGGCGGCCGATCCCTGGTTCCGCTTCTTTTTTGGCGACCAGGGCCCGGCTCAACCCCAGGCCGGCCTGGGTTCGGGTGTGATCGTGAGCCCGGCAGGCTACATCCTCACCAACAACCACGTGATTGAGGAGGCCGACCAGATCGAAGTCATCCTCAACGACGGGCGCAAGAGCGCAGCCAAAGTGATTGGCACCGACCCGGAAACTGACCTGGCGATCCTCAAAATCGAACTGCGCGATCTACCCGTAATCACGCTCGGCGACTCCGACACCCTGGTCATCGGCGACCTGGTGCTGGCCATCGGTAATCCGTTCGGCGTCGGGCAGACCGTGACCAGCGGCATCGTGAGCGCACTCGGGCGCACCGAACTGGGCATCAACACGTTTGAAAACTTCATCCAGACCGATGCCGCCATTAACCCCGGCAACTCGGGCGGCGCGCTGGTGGACATTCAAGGGCGCCTCATGGGCATCAACACCGCGATTTATTCGCGATCGGGCGGCTCCATGGGCATCGGCTTTGCCATCCCCACGTCCACCGCCCGCCATGTGCTGGAGGCCATCGTGCGTGACGGTCAGGTGACGCGTGGCTGGATCGGTGTGGAGCCGCAAGATCTCTCCGCCGACCTGGCGCAAACCTTCGGCATTCCCTCGGGTCGCGGCGTGATCATCACTGGGGTGTTGCAGAACGGTCCAGCCGCTCAGGCGGGCGTTCGCCCCGGTGATGTGATCACCGAGGTGGCGGGAAGACCGGTGGGCAATGTCGCCGAGCTGCTGTCGGCTGTGGCGGCACTGAAACCCGGCGAACCCGCTCCTCTGGGCGTTACCCGGCGAGACGGCGCCCGCACCTTGAATGTCACGCCTGGCCGCAGGCCCATGTCACCGCAGGCGCCACGCTGACCTTTTGCAGCAGCGAACGGCTATTTGGCCGCTTGTTCGCTGCCGCCTGGCTCGTCGGA
>JAIFNE010000093.1 GCA_020047875.1 Hydrogenophaga sp. | reverse complement strand
TGCAACGCATCGCGCAGCACGCGGGTGAGCTGCTGGGAGCGATCGCCCGCCACGGCCAGCGTCTGCGGCGCAGCCCGATCCAGGCCGCGCGCCGCCTGCAACAGTGGCAGCAGCAAGCCCAGCCGATCGAATGCGACCAGCCGCTGCTCGGCGTTGTCCAGATCGGTGGCTTGCCAGAAAGCGGCGCTGGCGCGCTGCACATCACCCACCGCGCGCCTCAGCAGCCAGCCTTTCCAGAGAATCACCACCCAGCTCGCCACCGACATGCCGAGCAGCAGCACGGCCACGCTGCGGCTGAGTGCATCGCCTTGCATCACCGTCTCCAGCACGCCCATGGCACGCTCCGCAAAAGTGGGGTTGTGGGGCCTATCGGTGCCCGGTCAGCGCAGACCGAGCACGTCGAACATGTCAAACAGGCCGGTGGTCTTGCCGCTCAGGAAGCGCACCGCGCGCAGGCTGCCCTGGGCATAGGTCGCGCGGCTGCTCGACTTGTGGCTGATCTCGATCCGCTCACCGATCCCGGCAAACAGCACCGTGTGATCGCCCACGATATCGCCACCGCGGATGGTGGCAAAACCGATCGACGAGGGGTCGCGCTCGCCGGTCACGCCCTCGCGCGCATACACCGCGCAATCCTTGAGATCGCGCCCCAGCGCACTTGCGATCACCTCGCCCATCTTGAGCGCGGTGCCGCTCGGCGCATCGACCTTGTGGCGGTGGTGCGCCTCGATGATCTCGATGTCGTAGCCGTTGGGCATCGCCTTGGCCGCCATTTCCAGCAGCTTGAGGGTCACGTTCACGCCCACGCTCATGTTGGGCGCCATCACAATCGCGATGCGCTTGGCGGCATCGGCGATCTCGGCCTTTTGATCGTCAGAAAACCCGGTGGTGCCAATCACCAGATTCACGCCCTGCGCCTCACAGGCACGCACATGGTCCATCGTGCCTTCGGGGCGGGTGAAGTCGATCAGGCAATGGCTGTGCAACAGGCCAGCGGCCACATCGGCGGTAATCACCACGCCCGTGGCCTGGCCCGCAAAGGCGCCAGCGTCTTGCCCAATCGCCGCACTGACCGGGACATCCAGCGCGCCGGCCAGCACACAGTCACCACTGTCGCGCACCGCCTCCACCAGCATCTGTCCCATGCGCCCACTGGCGCCGGCCACACACACGCGATGTGGCAGTTGTGGCGCGGCAATCATCGCGCGGGCTCCAGCGGTGGGTAGCTGATGACCGGCGGCGCCGACAGTGTGGGCGCCGGTGCACTGGCCTTGTTTCGCTCGTCAAATGCCTTCAGCTGCGCCTCGGTGGCCTGCAACGGGGGCGCCTTGTCGAACTTACGTTGGGTGTCCAGCGAAGCCACAAACTCGGCCTCGGTGGGCAGCTCGTCAGCCTCAACCCGCTCCATCACCTCACCCTTGAAAAACACGGTCAGCTTGCGTTCTTGCAGCGGCTGGCCCTGGCGACGGAAGGTGAACACGTAGTCCCACCGGTCACCATGGAACACACTGGAGAGCAAGGGCGAACCCAGGATGTCGCGCACCTGCGCGCGCGACATGCCCGGCTGCAGCGCCTGCGCCTGTTCGCGCGTGACCACATTGCCCTGCTGAATGTCGATCCGGTAGGGCGTCACCAGGCTGCCGATACTCGGCACGTCCGGCAACCGCTCGCGCAAGCTGGAGCAGCCAGACAGCGCCAGCAACGCACCCAGAAGCAGCATGCGCACCGCACCAGAACGCCGGCCAGCAGCCCCATGCAGCATCGGCAGTTCGCATCGAGCAGAAGTTGGGTACATGAGGTGGAGCGATGGAACAGAGATTCGGGAAACAACAGTGCAAGCGCACCGCCGGCAGTAAATTGGCTGGCTCATACAAGCCAACGATATGATTCATTCATTGTATCGCCGGGGTGGTTTTCCGCCCTGCCAGACCGGGCTACCGCACCATGTCCAACATCGAAGAACTCAAGAACACCGGCCTCAAGGCCACCCTGCCGCGGCTGAAGATTCTTGAAGTTTTCCAAAACACCAAGCAGCGACACATGACGGCCGAGGACGTCTACCGCGTTCTGCTGAACGAGCGCTCCGACATCGGACTGGCCACCGTGTACCGCGTGCTGATGCAGTTTGAGCAGGCGGGCCTGCTCTCACGCAGCAACTTCGAGTCGGGCAAAGCCGTGTATGAGCTTGACGAGGGCCAGCACCACGACCACCTGGTTTGCCTGGACTGCGGACGGGTCGAGGAGTTTTTTGACGCGGAAATCGAAAAGCGCCAGCAGATGGTGGCGAAGTCGCGTGGCTTTGTGCTTCAGGAACACGCCCTCTCGCTTTACGCCACCTGCGTCAAAACCGACTGCCCGCACCGCGAAGCCAGCACCGACCAGCGCTGAGCGACCACACCCACCAGAGGAGCGACCCGCACAGCGGCGCAGCGTGGGGGCCAACGGGCCAGCCGCCGGGCCGCCCCAAGGCAGGCCCAACCCCCTCGGGGGGCAGCGACCCGCGCAGCGGTGGAGCGTGGGGGCTCAATCACTCTCCGCGAGACATCGCCGCGTGGTGTCTTCCCACGAACTCCCGGTAGGTGTCGATGCCGCGCAACTGCAAGATCGTGTTGCGCACCGCAGCCTCGACCAACACGGCGATGTTGCGCCCCGCCACCACCTGGATCACCGCTTTGCGCACCGGTACGCCCAACACGTCCTGGTACAGCGGCTCGTGGGGCATGCGGTCGTAGTCGCGCTCCATGGTTTCCTTGCGCACCAGGTGCACGATCAAAGCCAGCCGCATCTTGCGACGCACCGCGGTTTCACCAAAGATGGCCTTGATGTCGAGCAGGCCGATGCCGCGCACCTCCAGCAGGTTTTGCAACAGCTCGGGGCATCGGCCCTCGATGCTGGTCTGGTTGATGCGGTAGACGTCGACAGCGTCATCGGCCACCAGGCCGTGACCCCGCGAGATCAGCTCCAGCCCAAGCTCGCTCTTGCCCAGACCCGACTCGCCGGTGATCATGACCCCCATGCCCAGGATGTCCATGAACACGCCGTGCATCGACGCGCGGTCAGCGAAGTGGCGCGACAGATAGGCCCGCAGCACATCGATCACAAACGCTGCCGGCTGCGGCGTGGCGAACATCGGAATCTGTGCCCGCTCGCACATCGCCATGAGATCGTCCGGCGCGGTCTGGCCATCGGCAACCACCAGCACCGGCGGCTCAAGCGTGACGATGCGCGCGACACGGCGGCGGTTGTCTTCGCCATCGACGCTGGTGAGATAGCTCACCTCGCGTTCGCCGAACACCTGCACGCGGTAGGGATGGATGTAATTCAAATAGCCGACCAGGTCGGCGCCGGAACGTGCCTCGCGAATGGCCACCTCGTCAAAGCGCCGCTCGGAGGCGCCAAGACCGGCCACCCATTGCCACTTGAGGGCCTCACGGTGGTCTTCGAACAAAACGTCGGCGCTGACAACGGTGGGCTTCATGGCTGGATCAAAGCGGTGGGCATGGCGGTGGCGTGGGAACAAACAGGCCTGCAACCGAGTGGCTCCGGGGCAAGCCCCGCCCCGTCAGGACACTGAAACGCGGCGCCCAACCTGCCCGCGCGGCGGTGGAGCCAGGCGACCAACAGGCGTCAGGCCGCGGCGTGCGCTGACTGCCAGCCGCTGATCAGCGTGTGCAGACCCGCGGCCTCGCTGGCCTGCTTCATTTGCTCACGCAAGCCGGCGTCGCTCAACAGTTCAGCGATCTCGGACAAGATTTCCAGGTGCTTCTGCGTGGCCGCCTCGGGCACCAGCAGGAAAATCATGAGCTGAACCGGCTGCTCGTCAGGCGCGTCAAAACCGATGGCGTTGGCGAGTTGAAACACCGCCGCCAGGGGTTGCTTGAGGCCTTTGATACGACCGTGGGGAATCGCCACGCCGTGGCCGAGACCGGTAGAGCCCAGGCGCTCGCGTGCAAACAGGCTGTCGGTGATGAGTGCCCGGTTGAGGCCGTGCAGGCTCTCAAACAGCAAGCCTGCCTCTTCGAAAGCGCGTTTCTTGCTGGTGGCATCCACGCTGACGAGCACTTGTGCTGCAGGAAGAATGGCGGATAGTCGGTTCATGTGGGCCTCTTGGAGCGCAAATTATGCCGACTTGGCCTGGCTTGACCAGCCCGGGAAGACAAAAAAGCCGCTTGACAACACAAGCGGCTTGCTGCATCGCAACATAGTTCACGGACAGCCCCTGGCAGACCGTGAACGGCGTCACCCGTCACATCAGGCGTTTGGCCGATTCGTGGTGGTGGTCTTGCGCCTTGTCTTTGTAACGCAACACCTGGCGATCGAGTTTGTCGGCGAGTTCATCGACGGCGGCGTAGAGGTCGGCGTGAGCACATTCCGCAAACAGGTCTTTGCCCTTGACGTGAATGTTGCACTCAGCCCGCTGGCGAAGGTCTTTTTCCTTCAGGTTGTCCACCGTCAGCAGCACCTTGACATCGACCACCTGGTCGAAATGCCGGGAGATGCGCTCCAGCTTGGTGGTGACGTAACCGCGCAGGGCGGGCGTGACTTCGAGATGATGGCCGCTGATCGTCAAGTTCATACATGAGCCTCCTGTTGCTCCGGGTTGACACAAACCGCCGGATGGGAACGCCCCCGGCGGCGACGGGAACGTGTTGGGTTCACTATGCCCATGAAAACCCCCTGGCGCAATCCCGCACTGCAACAAAGTGTGCGTCAGGCGGGACGACCGGCAATGCCGCCATGCAGCACCAGCCGCCGCGCGAGCCCGATGGACACCAGGCTGGCCGTCGCGCCTATGAGTCCGGACACCCAGTAGTGCTGCACCAGACCAGCCGCATCGCGGCTGATGATCGAGCCGCCGAGGAACGATGCCGCACCCATGGCCGCCGACTGCACCGCCGAATTGAACGCCATGAAGGTTCCGCGCAGGGCGGGATCGGCGGCTGAGGTGACCAGAGCCATGCCCGGAATCATGCGGCCACTCAGGAGCACGAACAGCAAGGTCGAGACCAGCAACACCAGGGGCAGCGGCGCCGGGCGCAGCAGGGTCATGGCCAACAGCGGCAGAACAACCAGCACGGCCAGCAGGGAAAAGGTGCGCACCTTGCCGATGCGGTCCGTCAGGTGGCCCACCACGCGCGCCGAGACCAGCGTGGCCAGCCCGCCGCAGAGGTAGATCAGGGGAATCTGCTCATCGGTGAGGCCCACATTGGCCTGCAGGTAGATGGTGATGAAAGGGATCACCAAGAAGCCAGCAAACATCATCAGGGCAGAAAACCCGAAGGCCTCCAGGTGGTTGCGCTCGCTCAGCACCATGGCAATGCCACGCCAGGCCGAAGGCCGATGGGCACCACGCAGGTGGCTGTCCAGCCGGGGCAGGGTGAGCGCCGCACCGCCAGCCAGCAGGGCACTGAGCAGCGCAATGGCAATGAACGCGGCCTGCCAGCCGAGCTGGTTGGCGATGTACAGCCCGGCGGGCACGCCAGCCACCGTGGACACCGCAAAGGACGACATCACGATGCCCATGGCGCGGCCGCGCCGCTCGAACGGCACCACGTCGGCCACGATGGTCTGGGACAACGCGGACAACACGCCGCCAAACATCCCGGCCGCCACCCGCGCGGCCATCAGAAAGCCGTAGCCCGGGGCCAGGCCGCAAGCCAGCGTGGCCAGCGCGAACAGCACATACAAGGTGAGCAGCAAGCGCTTGCGGTCGAAGCGGTCCACATACGTGGCAGCGGCCAGACCGGACACACCGGCCGACAGGGTGTAGGCAGACACCAGCAGACCGAACTGCGCGTCGCTGATGGCGAAGAGCCGCGTGAACTGCGGCCCCAGCGGCATCATGATCATGAAATCCAGGATGTGCGTGAACTGGATGCCAGCGATGGTCAGCAGCAGCCAGCGCTCGCGCTGCGCAGAGAGGTGAGGATGTGTCATGATTTTCTATCTGCACTGTACCCCTGTGCATCCCGCCCCCCTCACACAAGGCAGCCGCCCCGTGTCACTCGATACCCTGATCACGCGCAACCTGATCGACGCCGAGCTGCCCGCGCCGCCGGATGGCGCCTGCGCTCTGGTTCTCATGGGCGGCGGTGCGCGCACCGCCTACCAGGCGGGCGTGCTCAAGGCACTGGCTGCGATGCTGGCCACCAGCCACCCGGCCACCACGCCCCAGTCCGCGCCACCGTTCCCCTTTCGCTGGTTGTTCGGCACCTCGGCCGGCGCCCTCAACGCGAGCTACCTGGCCAGCTGCGCCCACCAGGGTTTGCACGCGCTGCCGCAGTTGGCGGCCTTCTGGGCCGAATTGCGCTCTGAACGGGTGTACCGGCTCGATGCGCCGGGCTGGGTGCGCGCGAACCGGGTGGTGGCCGGGCTCACCCTGGCCAGACAGGTCCGCAAACACCGCGCCCTGCTCGACACGCTGCCGCTGGTGGACACACTGCACCGCGCCATCGACCTGCCGGGCATCGAGCGCGCGCTGGCGCAGGGGCAGATCGAGGTGCTGGGGGTCACCGCTTCCAGCTACACCACCGGTGAACACTGGACTTTCTGCCACACCAGCGCGAGCCCTGGCCTGCAACCCTGGCACCGGCCCGGCCGACGCGCCGCATTTCAGCCGGTCACGATCGAGCACCTCATGGCATCGAGCGCCATTCCCTTCCTGTTCCCGGCGGTGCCGCTGTGGGTCGAGGGTCACAAGGAGTTCTTTGGTGACGGCTCCATGCGCCAGCTCTCGCCGCTGTCGCCCGCCATCCACTTTGGCGCGCGGCGGGTGCTGGTGATCGGGGTCGGGCAACCCCAGCGCGCGGGCATGGGCGGGCGCAGCACCGAAGAGCCCACCGCCGGCACCATCGCGGGCCACGCCATGGCCAGCGTGTTTCACGACACGTTGCAGTCCGATGTCGAGCAGGCGCAGCGCGTCAGCCAAACCCTGGCCAAGCTGCCGCCCCATCTGGCCGCTGCGCTGCCCTATCGACCGGTCGACGTGCTGGCCATTCAGCCCAGTTTCTCGCTTGATGAACTGGCCCACAAACACATCGGCAGTCTGCCCGCCGCCACACGCGCCCTCGATCCGCGCCGCGGCGCCGCCGGCAGCGCCGCGGCACTGGCCAGCTACCTGCTGTTCGAAGCCGATTTCATCCAGGCGCTGACTGAGCTCGGCGCGGGCGACGCCTGGCGCCGCAAAGACGAACTGATGGCATTCTTTGCCCAGCCCGAGGCCCGGCCAGCGCCGGGTGCGGTGCCATAATCGCGCGCTGCCGAACACGCCAGAACCCACGGAAAGCACCGCCACCCGTCTGTTGCTTGCAGCTTGCGAACCGGGCCGAGCGCCGTCATGCCAACGACCACCGCACCGGCGCGGCCAGCCGCTGAAAATGCACCGAACTTCCCCGAGGCTGCCGCTGGCCTCGGCCTCCTCAGCCCACCGGGAGCGTCGCCATGCTCAACGTCTTTACCCTGGCCAACGGCCGCCTGTTCCAGGAAGAAATCGAATCGCTGGAGGAGCTTGCCCGCTTCCAGCCGATCTGGGTCGATCTCGAATCGCCCACGGTGGAAGAGCGCCGCTGGGTCAAGCAGCATTTCGGCCTGTCGATTCCCGAAGACGCGATGGACGAAGACATCGAGGAATCTGCCCGCTTCTTCAAGGAAGACAACGGCGAGCTGCATGTGCGCAGCGACTTCCTGATCGACGATCCCGACAACCCCCACGCCATCCGCGTGGCCTTCATTCTGAATGAGCACAACGCCTCGCTCAAAAGCCAGGGCGTGCTGTTTTCGATTCACGATGAAGACGTGCCCGTGTTCCGTCTGCTTCGCATGCGCGCGCGGCGCATGCCCGGTCTGATCGAAGACGCCAAAGACGTGCTGCTGATGCTGTTCGACGCCGACGCCGAGTACTGCGCCGACACGCTGGAAGACATTTACGACGATCTCGAAACCGCCAGCCGCCAGGTGCTCGCGGGCGATGTGACCGACGACAAGGCCGGCCAGGTGCTGTCTGCGATCGCGCGCCACGAAGACATGTCGGGTCGCATCCGGCGCAACGTGATGGACACCCGCCGCGCGGTGAGCTTCATGATGCGCAGCCGCCTGCTGAGCGCTGAGCAGTTCGAAGATGCGCGTCAGATCCTGCGCGACCTCGACTCGCTCGACAGCCACACCGCGTTCCTGTTCGACAAGATCAACTTCCTGATGGACGCCACGGTCGGTTTCATCAACATCAACCAGAACAAGATCATCAAGATCTTCTCGGTGGCCAGCGTCGCCCTGCTGCCGCCCACGCTGATCGCCAGCGTGTACGGCATGAACTTCAAGTTCATGCCCGAGCTGGACTGGCAGGCCGGCTACCCGTTTGCGCTCGGCCTCATGGTCTTGTCTGCGGTCGGACCCATGCTGTACTTCCGCAAACGCGGCTGGTTGAGATAGCGCCCCCACACTCCGCCGCTGCGCGGGTCGCTGCCCCCCCAAGGGGGCTGATTCGCCTTGGGGCGGCCCGGCGGCAAAACGCGGCCCCCACACTCCGCCGCTGCGCGGGTCGCTGCCCCCCAAGGGGGCTGATTCGCCTTGGGGCGGCCCGGCGGCGAAACGCGGCCCCCACACTCCGCCGCTGCGCGGGTCGCTGCCCCCCAAGGGGGCTGATTTGCCTTGGGGCGGCCCGGCGGCAAATCGCTCCCCCCGCGCCGCCTGCGGCGTCACTCCCTCAAGGGGCAACGCGGTGCGCCCCGCGGCAAAGCCGGTTGCGCCGCGTTCTCGGTGGGGTATCTCGCGCCGGCCCGCTCAGTGGCGGAACAAAGCTTCGATCATGGCGCCGCTGTAGCGGCTCGCCACCTCGCGCAGAAACCTCGGGAAGTCCACATGGGCCGTGTCGTCGGCGCGGTCGGAGATGGTGCGCGCCACAGCCAGCGGCACGCCGAAGTCGTGGCAGACCTGCGCAAATGCGGCGCCCTCCATTTCCACCGCCAGGGCCTCGGGCAGTTCGCCTTGCAGGGCGGCGCTCTCGGCGGTGGTGCACACGAAGCGGTCGCCACTGACGATCAGGCCCCGGTGCAGCCGCGGTGCCTGCAGGCCGAAGGCGATGCGCGTGGCGGGCGGCAGCGCGTTCGGCAGGTCGGCCAGCATCGACGCGGCGGCGCCGGCCAGCCGATCGGCCAGCGGCGGGTCGGCCTCGAAGCGGCTGCGGCCGTAGCGTAGCCCGGCACCTCGTGGCGCGGGAAGAGGGGCGAGGCGTCCATGTCGTGCTGCAGAAAAGCCTCTGCCACCACCACATCGCCCACCCGAACGCCCGCACCCAGGCCACCGGCCACGCCGGTGAACACGATGCGACCGACCTGAAAGCGCTCGATCAGCAGCGTGGCCGTGGTGGCCGCGGCCACCTTGCCGATGCCGCTGAGCACCGCCACCACCGCCTGCCCATGCAGGTGGCCCAGCCAGAAATCGCGCCCGCCCACCGTTTGCCGGTGCTCGTCAGGCATCAGCGCCAACACGCTGGCCAGCTCCTCGTGCAAGGCGGCAACGATCGCGGTGCGCCGGGTCATCTCAGTTCACGGCGCAGGATCTTGCCCACGGGGGTCTTGGGCAGCTCGGCGCGAAACTCCACCACCTTGGGCTGCTTGTAGCCGGTGAGATTGGCGCGGCAATGCGCGCGCACCTGCGCTTCGGTGAGCGCCGCGTCCCGCTTCACGATCACCAGCTTGATCGCCTCGCCGGCCTTGTCGTCGGGCACGCCAACCGCGGCACATTCGAGCACGCCCGGCAGGCTGGAGACCACGTCTTCGATCTCGTTCGGATACACATTGAAGCCCGCACAAAGAATCATGTCTTTCTTGCGGTCGACGATTCTGAAAAAGCCCCGCGCGTCCATGGTGCCGATGTCACCCGACTTGAAGTAGCCGTCGGGCGTCATGACCTTGGCGGTTTCGTCAGGCCGCTGCCAGTAACCGGCCATCACCTGCGGGCCTTTGATGGCGATCTCACCAGGCTGCCCCGGCGGCACCTCGCGGCCCGCATCGTCCAGACAC
>JAIFNE010000111.1 GCA_020047875.1 Hydrogenophaga sp. | reverse complement strand
AAGGTGCGAATGAACGGCATGAAGCGCGCCAGGATGATGGTGACGCCGCCGTAGCGCTCATAGAACGCGTGCGTCTGGTTGAAGGCGTTGCGGTTGAAGAAGCGTGAGTTCTCCCACTGAAACACCTTGGGCCCGAAATAGCGGCCAATTGTGTAATTCACCTGATCACCCAGGATCGCGGCCGTGAGCATCAGGCCGGCGGCGAGCTGGTAGTCGATCAGGCCGGCGCCGCACAGCGCGCCGACGATGAACAGCAGCGAGTCACCGGGAAGGAACGGCATCACCACCACGCCCGTCTCAACAAAGATGATCAGAAACAGCAGGGCATAGACCCAGGCGCCGTAGTGCTCCACGAACACCCGCAAGTGCTGATCCACATGCAGGATGAAATCGATCAAAAAGGCCATGAGCTCCATAGCGGTCGATTATCCGCCTAGGAGTCTGTCGGGCTTGGGGCGTCGACAAGCGAAAAGCGGCCCCAGCGAGGACAGTTTTTGCCCGATTCGCAGCCCCATAGCCCGGCTATGGGGCAAGAAGCGGGTAAAAAATGGACCGCTGCGGCCGATTTGCAGCCGACGCTCCCCAAGCCCGACAGGCTCCGTGGCAACTCCTACAATTTCAGTGTGAATCAGCCTACCCCTTCCCCCGACCGCCGCCCCATCCGCGAACTGCCCGATGAGCTGATCAGTCAGATTGCGGCGGGCGAGGTGGTGGAGCGACCCGCGTCGGTGGTGCGGGAACTGGTCGACAACGCGCTGGATGCCGGGGCGAGCCAGATCACGGTGCGCCTGCTGGCGGGCGGTGTGCGCCTCATCAGCGTGGAAGACGATGGGGGCGGCATCCCGCGCGCCGAACTGCCCGCCGCGCTCAAACGGCACGCCACCAGCAAGATCGCCAGCCTGCGAGACCTCGAATCGGTGCACACCATGGGTTTTCGCGGTGAGGCGCTGGCGGCAATCTGCTCGATCGCCGAGGTGTCGCTGCTGACCCGGGTGGACACCGCGAACGAACCGCATGGCTGGATGCTCGACGCCCGCAGCGGCGAGTTGCAGCCAGCCGCCCGCAGCACCGGCACCACGGTGGAGGTGCGCGAGCTGTTTTTTGCCACGCCCGCACGGCGCAAGTTCCTGAAGACCGACGCCACCGAGCTGGCCCACTGCATCGAGGCGGTGCGCCGCCACGCGCTGGCGCGCCCCGATGTGGGCTTCGCCATCTGGCACGAAGGCAAGCTGGTGGCGCAGTGGCGCGCGGTGGCCGGCGCTGGCATCGCGGCGCTGCGCCAGCGGCTGGGCGATGTGCTGGGCCAGGAGTTCATTGAACAGGCGGTGGCGCTCGACTGGCCGCAGGGTTCGGATCACGCGGCCGATGACGGCACACCGCGCCTGCGCGTGTGGGGCTTCGCCGGCATCCCGGATGCCGCGCGCTCACGCGCCGACTGGCAGTTCGCCTATGTGAACGGGCGCTATGTTCGAGACAAGACCATCACCCACGCAGCGCGCAGCGCCTACGAGGATGTGCTGCACGGGCACCGCCAGCCGGTCTACGCCCTGTTCATTGCGCTGGACCCGGCGCGCGTGGACGTGAACGTGCATCCAACCAAGATCGAGGTTCGATTTCGCGATGGGCGCGAGGTGCACCAGGGCGTGCGCCACGCGGTGGAGTCTGCGCTGGCGGCGCCGCGCGCCAGCGCCGATCAGGCGGTTGCCCGCTCGCCGCTGGAACCGCGTAGCGAAGACGCTAGCGTGCCCCGGGTGAGCTGGGCCGCGGCACCACGCGCAGCGTCGCAGAACGCGCTGCAGTTCCCCAGCCATTACGCACCCGAAGCCGAGATCGGTCACCGCGTGAGCGACATCGCTGCGCTCTGGCAGCCTGCCAACAGCTCCGCCACACCCCCCGCCAGCGCCGCGCAGACCGGCGGCGACCCACCCGCGGGCGCGTGGCCGCTGGGCCGGGCCATCGCGCAGCTGCAGGGTGTCTACATCCTGGCCGAAAACGCGCTGGGCCTGGTGGTGGTGGACATGCACGCGGCGCACGAGCGCATCGTCTACGAACGGCTCAAGCAGCAGCTTGAGGCTCGGCAGATCGCCAGCCAGCCGCTGCTGATTCCGGCCACTTTCGCTGCCACACCGGCCGAGGTGGCAACCGCCGAAGACGCTCGGGAAACACTGGCGACCCTCGGGCTGGAGATCACACCCTTTTCCCCCAAGACGCTGGCGGTGCGCGCGGTGCCCAGCACGCTGGCCCAGGGCGATCCGGTTGAGCTGGCCCGCCATGTGCTCGCCGAGCTGGCGCAGCACGAGGGCAGCCGCGTGATCGAGCGCGCGCAAAACGAGCTGCTCGCCACCATGGCCTGCCACGGTGCGGTGCGCGCCAATCGCCGCCTCACGCTGGATGAGATGAACGCGTTGCTGCGTCAGATGGAGGTGACCGAGCGCAGCGACCAGTGCAACCACGGCCGCCCAACCTGGCGGCAGATGGGCATGAGGGAACTCGACGCCCTGTTTCTGCGCGGACGCTGAGCGAGCCGCACCGCAAACATCGGGCTTTTTGCCTCCCCACCACGGCGCAGTGGGTCAGCGGGCATCATCTTCTCCCATGCGTTCCTGGTTTTTCCGACTTCTGCTCATGGTGCTGGCCGCTGGCGCGCTGCTCAGCGGCTGCGCCACCCTCGACGAGCGCCAGCGTGCATGGATCTTTCAGCCGTCTGACCGGAGCTGGTGGCGCGGCGAGGAGGCGGCCGCCGGCATGAGCGATGTGTGGGTCGATTTCGTCTCTCGCGAAACCGGTGAGCCCACCCGGTTGCATGGCCTGTGGCTGGCGCAGGACGCGGCGGCCCATGGTGCCCCGGCGCCCGTGCTGCTCTACCTGCACGGCGCGCGCTACAACGTGGTGGGTTCGGCGTTTCGCGCGCGCCGCATGCACGAGCTGGGTTTTTCCGTACTCGCCATCGACTACCGGGGGTTCGGAAAGAGCACGCCGATGTTGCCCTCCGAAGCCCTGGCGATCGAAGACGCACGCGCTGCCTGGGACTGGCTGGGCCAGCAATACCCCAACCGGCCGCGCTACATCTTTGGCCACTCCCTGGGCGGCGCGATTGCCATCGAGCTGGCGGCGCAGGTGAGCGACGAAGCGGGCACGCTGGTGGAAGGCACCTTCACCTCCATCCCCGATGTGGTGAGCACCTTCAAATGGGGCTGGCTGCCGGTGTCGCCGCTGATCACCCAGCGTTTCGAAGCGGTAAAGCGGGTGGCCGACATCGGCTCGCCGCTGCTGGTGGTGCACGGCGCGCAAGACCAGTTGATCAGCCCGATTCTGGGCCGGCGACTCTACGAGGCCGCCACGGGCCGCAAGGCGTTTGTGTTGGTGGAAAACGGCTCGCACCACAACACCAACGCCATCGGCCAGCCGCAATACCGCGTGGCGCTGGCCGATCTGTTTGGCCTGACACCCTGAGCTTGGTACCCAGGGGACGCGCTGCCGCGTCTGCTACCCTCGATCGCATGTCTTCCCAGAGCCCCACCATGTCGCCCGCACGGATCGTGCTGGTGCTCTCGATGCTGCTGGGTCTGCAGCCCATCACCACCGACCTTTACCTGCCCGCCCTGCCCGCCCTCACGAGCGGTTTTGGGGCCACCATGCCGCAGGCGCAACTCACCCTCACCGGTTTGCTGCTGGCGTTTGGCGCATCGCAGCTGGTTTGGGGGCCTTTGTCGGACCGGTTCGGTCGCCGCCCCATTCTGCTGATCGGGCTGGCGATCTATGTGGTTGCAGCGGTCGGCAGCGCTCTGGCCAGCAGCATGGAGCTGCTGATCGCCTGGCGCATTGCGCAGGGCGCGGCCATGGGGGCGGGCGTGATGTGTGCGCGCGCCATCGTTCGCGATCTCTATGAGCCGGCAGACGGCGCACGGGTTATGTCCAAGGGCCTCTCGGGCTTGGGGCTGATCGCCTGCGCCAGTGCGCCGCTGGGCGGGCTGCTGAGCGACCTGTTCAACTGGCGCGCAGCGCTTTCGGTGCTGGCGGTGTTCGGCGCCGTCACGCTGGCGCTGATTGTCTGGCGGTTCGACGAGACCCTGCCCCGCCAAAATCGCCAGCCGCTGCGGCCAACCGCCCTGGTTCGGGCCTGGGCGAGCATTCTGAGGCACCCGACGTTCTGGGCCTTCGCGTTGCTGGCCTGCACCACCTACGGCGGGTTGTTCACCTTTCTTGCCGCATCTTCGTTTGTTCTCATTCAGGTGCTGGGTCTGTCCAAGACCGTCTATGGACTGATGATGTTCTCGATGTCGCTGAGCTACATCGCCGGCACCTTCCTTTGCCGCCAACTGCTGCCGCGGTTTGGGGTGCGGCGCACGGTGGCCATCGCTGGCGCCTGCACGCTGGTCGCGGGCACCAGCATGGGCCTGCTGGCGCTGGCGGGCATTCAGAACGTATGGGCCATCATGCTGCCGTTTTATCTGTTCATGCTGGGCCACGGGGTGCACCAGCCCTGCGGCCAGAGCGGCGCCGTGGGGCCGTTTCCAAAGTCCGCTGGCGCCGCATCGGCGCTCAGCGGTTTTCTCATGATGGTGGCGGCGTTTGCCATGGGCGGCTGGCTGGGCAAGAGTTTGGCGGGCATTGCGGCTGGCAGCGGCACGGTGCTGCCCCTCACCAACGGCATCTGGTTCTGGAGTGTGCTGGTCGCCATCACCGCGTGGACGCTGGTGCAGAGATACGGCGAATCCCAGGCCGGACCACAGCGAACGGTGAGCGTGGTGACGCCGCCGCCCCGCTGAAGCCCATGGCCACCGCTGCTCAGAGACCCACCTGCCTGGCGATTGCCGGGCCCACCGCCAGCGGCAAAACTGCGGCAGCGCTGGCCATGGCCGAGCGGTGGCCGGTCGAAATCGTCAGCGTGGACTCTGCGCTGGTGTATCGGGGCATGGACATCGGCACCGCCAAACCCAGCCCCGCCGAGCGCGCCAGCGTGCGCCACCACCTGATCGACATCCGCGACCCGCTTCAGGCCTACAGCGCGGCCGAGTTTGTCAGCGACGCCAGGCAGCTCATCACCGACATCGCGGCGCGCGGCAAAACCGCCTTATTGGTGGGGGGCACCATGCTCTATTTCAAAGCCCTGATGCAGGGGCTGGACGAGATGCCCCGAGCCGATGCCGCGGTGCGCGACGCCATTGCGGCGCGCGCCCAAGTGCTGGGCTGGCCCGCGCTGCATGCCGAACTGCAACAGGTGGACCCGGTCAGCGCGGCGCGGCTGTTTCCCAACGACACGCAGCGCATCCAGCGCGCGCTGGAGGTGCATGCGTTGTCCGGGCGGCCGCTCTCCAGTTTTCAGACCGGTGGCGCAGCGGCCCGGCCCAGCCCGATCGCAACGGGGGCATTTTTGTCGCTGGAGCCACAAGACCGTACATGGCTGCACCAGCGCATCGCCGCGCGCTTCGACGCCATGCTCGCCCAGGGCCTGGTTGACGAAGTGCGCGCCCTGCGCGTCCGCGGCGACCTCAACGCCGAGCTGCCGTCCATGCGCTGCGTGGGCTACCGACAGGTGTGGGAGCTGCTGGAAGCCGCGGGCGATGCACCGACAGATGCGCAATTGGCGGCGCTGCGCGACCTCGGCGTGTTCGCCACGCGCCAGCTAGCCAAGCGCCAGTTGACCTGGATGCGCTCCATGCCCGACCGGGTGGTCGTTCCCTGCGACGCGCCCGACGCGCTGCAACGCGTGCTCCACTGGGCTCAGGCGCACCTTGGAGCACCCAGAGAGGAGCGGTCATGAGCCTGGTCATTGAGCAACTGGGCAAGCACTATGGCGATACCCCGGTGTTCAGCCAGGTGAGCCTGAGCGTGGCGCCGGGCGAGTTTGTTGCCATCGTGGGCGAATCGGGTGTGGGCAAGTCCAGCCTGCTCAACTGCATGGCCGCGCTGGACGACTGGCAACAAGGCCGCATCACCCACGACAGCGTCGACATCGGTGCGCTCACCGAGGTGCAGCGCGCCCACTGGCGGCGCGAGAAGCTCGGGTTCGTATTTCAGGCCTTTCATGTGCTGCCGCATCTGGACGTGGCGCAGAACGTGGGCCTGCCGCTGCTGCTGTTGTATCGGCCCGATGCCGCGCGGGTGCAGGCGATGCTGGAGGCGGTGGGTCTGGGCGGCCTTGGTCAGCGCCTGCCAGCCGAACTCTCGGGCGGGCAACTGCAGCGCGTGGCGATTGCGCGCGCCCTGGTGCACCGGCCGCGCCTGCTGCTGGCCGATGAGCCCACCGGCAACCTCGACCCGCGCACCGCAGCGCAGGTGATGGATGTATTGCAGAGCCAGGCCACCGAAAGCGGCGCCTCGTTGGTGCTGGTGACGCATTCAGAAGCCGCCGCCGCCCGCGCCCGGCGGGTGCTGCACCTCACCGCCAACGGCTGCCGCGCCTGAGCTGCGCGGGGTGGCGGTGTGCGGGGGATGGCCCATCCAAGCGCCATCCGTACCCGTCATGTAACAAAATCACCATAACATCCCGCCATTCAAGTAACTTTGTTAGAAATACAACACGCGCGCACGTCATGTCCACATCTTCTTCTCTTGATCTGGTGATCTTCGGCGGCGCCGGCGATCTCTCGGTGCGCAAGCTCCTGCCGGCGCTTTACATGGCGCACCTGCACAACAACCTGCCCGAGTCCACCCGCATTCACGCGCTGGGGCGCCAGCCCTGGGACCGCGAGGCTTTTCTGGGCTTCGTGCAAGAAAAGGTGACGCCGTTCATTGCCGCCGCCGCGCGCGAGGGCGACGCCTGGAAGCGCTTCCTGGACCGCCTGAACTACGTCTGCCTCGACGCCACGCGGGCAGCCGACTACCTGGCGCTGGGCCAGGCGCTGCAAGGCGGCTCGGACCGGGTGTATTACCTCGCCACCGCGCCCACGCTGTTCACCGACATCTGCGCCCACCTCGCCGGCCAGAACCTGATCGGCGCCGCCTCGCGCGTGGTGCTGGAAAAGCCCCTGGGCCACGACCTCGCCTCGGCGCAGGCCATCAACGATCAGGTGGGCCGCTACTTCCAGGAATCGCAGATCTTCCGGATCGACCACTACCTGGGCAAAGAGACGGTGCAAAACCTGATGGTGCTGCGCTTTGGCAACACCATCTTCGAGCCGCTGTGGCGCAGCCCTTAGCAAATCACCGTGGCCGAAAGCGTGGGCGTGGGCAGCCGCGCGGGTTTTTATGACGGCACCGGCGCCCTGCGCGACATGGTGCAAAACCACTTGCTGCAGCTGCTGTGCATCGTGGCCATGGAGCCGCCGGTGTCGCTGGATCCTGACGCCGTGCGCGACGAAAAACTCAAGGTGTTGCGCTCGCTGCGCCCGATGTCGGTGGCCGACGTGGCGCGCGACACGGTGCGCGGGCAGTACAGCGCGGGCGCGTCCAATGGCGAGTCGGCCATTGGCTACCTGAAGGAAGACAACGTGCCGCCCGACAGCGGCACCGAAACCTTCGTTGCCCTGCGCGCCCACATCAACAACTGGCGCTGGGCGAACGTGCCGATCTTCTTGCGCACCGGCAAGCGCA
>JAIFNE010000119.1 GCA_020047875.1 Hydrogenophaga sp. | reverse complement strand
ACCACCCACTTCATGGACGAGGCCGAGCGCCTGTGCTCGCGGCTGCTGGTGCTGGACCACGGCAGGAAGATCGCCGAGGGCCGGCCACGCGCCCTGATTGCCGAACACCTGGAACCCGATGTGGTGGAGGTGTATGGCAACGGCGCGCTGGCCCTGGCCCGCGACGCGGAACACGCGGCGCTGCGCGCACTCGCGGCGCGGGTGGAGGTGAGCGGCGAGACCGTGTTTTTCTACACCGCGCAGGCCATGCCCCTGCTGGCCGCCCTGGGCGCGCACCACCAACTGCGCACCCTGCACCGGCCAGCCAACCTGGAGGATCTGTTCCTGAAGCTGACCGGCCGGCAAATTCGCCAGGAGGGATGACCATGACAGCCAACGCCGCCGCACCGTCGCCCTGGTCTGCACCGCGCCTGTCCGGGCGCTGGTGGCCGGTGTTCCTGCGCAACCTGCTGGTGTGGAAAAAGCTCGCCGTGCCCAGCCTGGTGGGCAACATCGCCGAGCCGCTCATGTGGCTGGTGGCCTTTGGCTACGGCATGGGCGCGCTGGTGGGCCAGGTGAACATGGCCACACCGCAGGGCATGGTGGCGGTGCCCTACATCCTGTTTCTGGCCAGCGGCAGCATCTGCATGAGCGCGATGAACGCGGCGAGTTTCGAGGCGCTGTATTCCGCGTTCTCGCGCATGCACGTGCAAAAAACCTGGGACGGCATCATGAACGCGCCGGTGAGCCTGGACGATGTGGTGCTGGCCGAGATGCTCTGGGCCGCGTTCAAGGCGCTGTTTTCGGTCACCGCCATCATGCTGGTGATGCTGGCCCTGGGCATCAGCCACTCGCCCAAGCTGCTGGTGGCCATTCCCGTGCTGCTGGGTGCGGGCATCACCTTTGCCTGCATCGCGCTGGTGTTCAACGCGCTGGCCAAAGGCTACGACTTTTTCACCTACTACTTCACCCTGTTCCTCACGCCCATGATGTTTCTCTCGGGCGTTTTCTTCCCGCGGGAGCAGCTGCCGGTGGTGGTGCGCCACGTCTCAGACTGGCTGCCGCTGACCAACGCGGTGGAGCTGGTGCGCCCGCTGTTCATGGACCAGTGGCCCGAGCGCGCGTGGCTGCATGCGCTGGTGTTGCTGGTGTACGCGGTGGGCGCTTTCTGGATCGCGCTGGCGCTGACTCGGAAAAGATTCGCTCGGTAGGCGCGCCAGGGGCCTGTCGAGCCTGGGGCGCTCGCAGCCCCGGGAAATTCAGTGGGTGTGCTGCAGCGCAGGCTGGGCCTGAACGTAGGCATCGGCGCCGGTGTCCATGAAGGTTTCTTCGTCGATCAGGGCGTCGTACTCGCGCAGCGCGATGCGGTCGATGGTGTGGGTCTTGGGGATCAGCGGCTTGTCCAGCGGGCGGCAGATGTGCTGGCGAAGGCTGCGCAGAGCGGTGCTGCTTTCCATGGCGGTGATCACCACCTCGGGGTCAAGCATGAGGAAGAAGGGGTTGAGGCGGCTGTGTGAGGCGTTCATGGTGTGGGCTCCTGCGAGAAATGGGGGTGAAACAAACGGCTTGTCGATGAAACAAACTGTAGTTTTTCCATTTCAAAAGGTTAAGTCGGCGCCTTGCCATTCGCTGTGTAGGAAGTTGCCCGACAAGCCCGGAGAAGCACCGGAAACACCCCGCAACTCTCGGCTGTGTGGCCCGATGAAATCAGCCCGGGCCGCGGCGAAGCGCGTCCACGCTGGCGCGCACCACACCCTGCACGCTGCCAGTCTGCGCGTAGCGCCGGCGCAGGTAGCTTGCGTGGTTGCCGTCGCGGCCGGCGGTGCGCTCGATCTCGTCCATGGCGCCCTGCGCGTTCAGCGCCACGGCGTGCGGCTGCAGCTGGCGCAGCGTGGCCAGAATGTCTTCGCGGATGCCAATGCGCTCGCGCGTTTTGGGGTTGACCATCTGGCCCTCCAGCCCGAAGCGGCAAGCCTGGAAGCGGTTGTAGGTGTAGACGAGGTAATCGTCTTCTTCGGGCGGCGCTTCGTTGCGCTCCAGCAGGTGGCGGCACAGCGCCTGCAGGTAGCACGCCAGCCCCGCGGCGCGCTCCACCGTCAGTGGCGTGTCGCACACCCGCAGCTCGATGGTGCCGTACTCGGGTTTGGGCCGGATGTCCCAGTAAAAGTCCTTCATGGACTTCACCACGCCGGTGGACTCCATCTTGGTGAAATACACCTCGGCAAACTCGTCCCAGCGCAACACAAACGGCGCCCGCCCGCTGAGCGGAAACGCAAACACCGAATTCAACCGCGCCGAGTCGAACAGCGTGTCCACCCCCTGCGAGAACGGCGACGACGCCGACAGCGCGATGAAATGCGGCACATAGCGGTTCAGCGCATGCAGGAGGAACAGCGCGTCGTCGGCACTGGGGCAGCCCACATGCACATGTTGGCCAAACACCGTGAATTGCTTGGCCAGGTAACCGTAGAGGCCGGAGAGCTCCTGAAAACGAGGCTTGGAGAAGATGCGTTGCTCAAACCAGCGCTGAAACGGGTGCGTGCCACCGCCGGCGATCTCGATGTTGAGCCGGTCGCCGGCGGTCACCAGCGTGTCGCGCATGGTTTGGAGCTGGGCCAGCAACGGGCCGTGCTCGGTCTGCACGTCGGTGGCCACCTCGATCATGCTTTGTGTCATCTCGGGCGTGACCACGCCCGGAAACGGCTTTCGGCGCAACAACTCCAGCAGATCGTTGGCGCTGCTGGAGAGGTCCATGTCGTGGCTGTTGACCAGCTGCAGCTCCAGCTCGACCCCGAGGGTGAGCGGCTGTGAGGATTTGAAGGTTTCCAGGGGCATGGTGCTTACAGGGCCGATCGGGTGGCCTGGCCGTCGTCGGCCTGGGTCACATGGGTTTCATGGGCGGCCATCAGGCTGCGCTGGCTGACCACCGGGCCAAACAGCTCCTGCACCAGCATCATCCCGGCCATCAGCGCGAGCGCCTCGGCCGCGGGCGCAAAGCCGTGAATGCGGCTTTGCTCGATCAGCAGAATGGCAAACGCCGACATCGGGGTGAGCGCCAGGCCGGTCAGCAGGCCCTTGCGCTCGGTGCTGCCCGAAAGCCGCGCCGCAGCCACGTTGCAACACACCTTGCTGGCGGTGCGTACCGCGATCAGCACCAGGCCCATCAGCAGACCGCCGGCCACCGACGTCCAGTCGAGCAGGGAGGCAATGTAGACAAACAGGAACAAGGTCAGCAGGTCGCCCGCGGTGCCAAAGCCGCGCTGGGCGCTGGTGAGGTGCACCCGGCGCTCCCTCGCCACGATGCCAAACACCAGCGCCGCCAGCAGCGGCGACAGGCTCAGGCCGTAAGACATGGTGGTGAGCAGCAGCACCGCCAGCGCAAACACCACCGTCACACCGCGCTCGCGCGCGCCAGGCCTGCTCAGCAGCCAGGGCACGACAACGCCGGCCAGCGCGCCCATGGCCACCGAGATCAGCAGGGCATACACGCTGCCCAGCGCTGCGGCCAGCAGATCGCCCGAGGTGTTGAGCGTCCAATAACCCACCAGCAGCTTGAGCGCCAGCACCGACACCAGGCAGTTGATGGCACACAGGTGCATCACCCGCTCGGTGACCTGGCCCGCGCTGCGCAGCTCGTTGGCCACCCGCACCACGCCGGCCGGCGAGGCCGAGATGGACAGCGCAGCGATGATCAGGCGCATGTCGGTGCCCAGTCCGAACCAGCCCGCAGCGACATACACCAGCACAAAGGTGAGCACAGACTCCCCCAGCCCGAGCGCCAGCACCCAGGGGTTGTGGCGGAACCAGCGCAGGTTGATGCGGTAACCCAGCTCGAACAGCAGCAAAGACAGAGCGATGTTGGCCAGAAACGGCAGCCCCGGCACCTCGGCGGTGAGCCCAGGCAGGTTCAGCAGACTGGCGATCAGCCCCACGCCCACATAGCTGCTCACCCGCGGCACCTGCAAGGCCTGGTGGAGGCGCTCGCCCAAAAACCAGGCCAGCAGCAAAGTCAGCGGCCAAGCCATGGACTGCAGCAAAAAAGATGCGTTGGAAACCACTGAAGCCACCCCGATTTTTCAGAGCGGCCATGGTACCTGCCTGCACCGGCACCGCGGCGCAAAGTCCCGGCAGCACATCCGGATGCACTTGCAGCCTGAATCGACACAGTGGGCCAACGGTTTGTGGCTACCATTGCTTGAATGAAAAACCCCTTCACCCCTCGCTTGACCCGCTCCCTGATCGGCGCCGCCCTGCTGGGCCTCGCTGGCCTCGCATCTGCCCAGACCGCAGCCCCCAGCAGCCCGGCCAAAAAGGAGCTGGTGGCCCGGCTGCTCAAGCTGCAGCAACCCGGCATCGAGGCGCTGGCGCGCCAGCTGGCCGAAGAGCCGGCAGCTCAGATGCTGAGACAGGCCGGTCCCGCCCTGCAGGCGCGCGTGGCGCCCGACAAGCAACAGGCGGTGGCCAAGGAAATTCAGGCCGACGCCAAGAAGTACGCCGACGAGGCCGTGCCGCTGGTGCGCGCCAGCGCGCTGAAGCTGGCGCCGGGCACCGTGGGCGCGCTGCTGGAGAGCGAGTTCACCGAAGATGAGCTCAGGCAAGTCGTGGCGCTGCTGGAATCCCCGGCGTACATCAAGTACCGCGACCGGTCCGACGCCATGCAAAAAGCACTGCTGGAGAAGCTGATTCCCGAGACCAAGGGCAGCATCGAACCCAAGGTGATCGCGCTGGAGAAGACCATTGCCAAGCGGCTGGGCTTGACCGAAGCGCCCGCGGCCGCACCCGCCAAGCCAGCACCCAAGTAAACCGCCCGTCGAACGGGTGAGCCGGCCCGGAACTCAGGCAGGCACAGCGGCGCCGGCAAACCGCTCGGTGAGCGGTTGCAGGTTCAGTTCATCGAGCACTTGCAGCAGGCGCTCCCGGGCGCGGGCCTGCTGCGCCGGGCGCACCCCGGCGTCGCGCCGCGCCAGAATCAGCTCGTTTTTCATCGAGTGCTCCCAGCCCACCAGCTCGGTCACGGTGACCGCGTAGCCGTGGGATTCCAGCTGCAGGCAGCGCAACACGTTGGTGATCTGGCTGCCGAACTCGCGGGTGTGCAGTGGGTGGCGCCAGAGTTCGGCCAGCGGTTTGTGCGCCAGCGACAGCGCCTTGTGCTGGCGCATCACACCCGCCACCTCGGCCTGGCAGCAGGGCACCAGCACCATGTGGGTGGCTTGCTTGGCCAAGCCGAAGGCGATCGCGTCGTCGGTGGCGGTATCGCAGGCGTGCAGCGCGGTCACCACGTCGAAGCGCGGCGGCAACTCGGGGTGGGCCAGCGCCTGCTGCACCGTGGTGGCCAGAAAGCGCATGCGCTCAAACCCCAGCTCGCCGGCCAGCGCCTGCGATTTCGTCACCAGCTCGGCGCGCGTTTCCACGCCCCAAACCCAGCCCGCCGAGCGGCTTTTGAGCACCAGGTCGTACAGGATGAAGCCGAGGTAGGACTTGCCCGCGCCGTGGTCGGCCAGCGTCACGTCGCCGCGCGCCTTGAGCACATCAACCAGCAGCGGCTCGATGAACTGCACCAAGTGGTACACCTGCTTGAGCTTGCGCCGGGTGTCCTGGTTGAGCTTGCCCTCGCGGGTGAGGATGTGCAGCGCTTTGAGCAGCTCGATCGACTGGCCTTCGCGCAGCTCGGGCAGTTGTTCCTGCAGGGTTTTCTGGGGTTTCAACCGCGGCTCCGTTCGGCAGGTTGGCCGGACTCGGCCGGGGGTGACAGACGCCGCTCCAGCGCGTGCACCTCGTCGCGCAGCAGCCGGATTTCGCGCATCAGGTCGCGCTCAATCTGGCGCTCGTCGGCCTCCACATCACGTTCCACGAACAGCGCGGCCAGCGAAGCGGTCACCATCGACAGCACCGCCAGCCCCAGCAACACCACCAGCACGGCAAACGCACGACCGGCGGGCGTCTGCGGCACGGTGTCGCCATAGCCCACGGTGGCGGCGGTGGTGAAGGCGAGCCACAGGCCGTCTTGCAGTGTGGGGATGCCCGGCTCCAGCGCCCAGAACCCCACGCCGCCGAGCAGCAAGATCACCAGACACAGCGCCAGCGAATACCACAGGCCGCGGCGCATGAGGCGGTGGCGGCGTTGGCGTTCGCGGGTCATACGGCGATTCTGGCACGGCGCGCGGGCGACAATGCCGCCATGCAGCCCGCCACCCCAGCCTCCACACACCCCTACGCCAGCCTCACCCCGGACGTGGTTCAGGACGCGCTGGCCAGCATCGGGCTGTGGGGCGACGGCCGGCTGGCCGCGCTCAACAGCTTCGAGAACCGCGTTTATCAGGTGCATCTGGAAGACGCCTTCGAGTCCCATGCGCAGGTGGTGGCCAAGTTTTACCGGCCAGCGCGCTGGAGCGACGCCCAGATTGCCGAGGAACATGCCTTCGCCCTGGAGCTGCAGGCGGCCGAGATCCCGGTGGTCGCGCCCTTGACGGTGCAGGGCCAGACGCTGCACCATTTCGGCGGCTTTGCGTTTGCGGTGAGCCCGCGGCGCGGCGGCCGGCGGCCAGAGCTGGAGAACTTCGAGGTGCTGGAGTGGATTGGCCGTTTTCTCGGGCGCATCCACACCGTGGGGGCGGCAGTGCCGTTTGTGCACCGACCGCCGCTGGACGCCGCCCACTTTGCGAATGAGCCGCGCGACTGGCTGATGACACACCACGCGGTGGCGCCGGAGGTACGCACCGCCTGGGCCAGCGCGCTGGAGGAGGCGCTGGCCATCATCGGCTCGCACTCGGCACTGTCGGGAAACTTGACAGACGCGGACGGCCCGCGCCGCATTCGTCTGCACGGCGACTGCCACCCCGGCAACATTCTCTGGACCCCCGAGGGCCAGCCCGAGCCTGGCCCGCACTTCGTTGACCTCGACGACGCGCGCACCGGACCCGCGGTGCAGGACCTCTGGATGCTCCTCTCCGGCGACCGACGGCAACAAAACCAGCAGCTCGGCGCGCTGCTCGACGGCTACGAGCAGTTCCGCGACTTCGACCGCCGCGAGTTGGCCCTCATTGAGCCGCTGCGTACGCTGCGGCTGATTCATTACAGCGCTTGGCTGGCCCGCCGCTGGGACGACCCGGCCTTCCCGATCAACTTCCCCTGGTTCGGCAGCCGCGACTACTGGCAGGGCCAGGTGGACATGCTGCAGGCACCGCCGCTGGTGGCCTGAACGGGCCAGCGCAGCCCGGTTTTTGTCGACATTTTTTACAGCCGCCCGCCAGCCACGCCAGCCGACCTGGCCCCGGGCTCCCCGGGCGTGGTGATTTCGCCGCCAATGCGTGTGAAATCTCACGCGTTGCGGTTCATTGGTGCAAATTTCAACGGCTTCGGCGCTTCGGGCACACCTGCCTCATGAAAAGCTCTTTCGTTACCGCCGCTTGCGCGCTTGCCCTCTCTGCGCTGGTGTCCGCCCACGCGGCCCCGCTGGTGATTGGTGACTCCGTCACCGTCGCGGATAACAACGGCAACAGCTTCACCACCAGCCCGGTGCTCGGGGACAACAACGGCTTGTTCGCCAACGTGCGGTTCACGCTCAACAACGTCACCACCCAAACCGCCGCAGCCGGCCTGTTTGTGCTGGACCAGAAGCCCGCAGCGGGCAGCGGCGGCTGGTCGCAGCTGCTGGCTTTCTGCCTCGAGCCTGAGGTGTTTCTGACGCCATTCAACAACCCCTACAC
>JAIFNE010000164.1 GCA_020047875.1 Hydrogenophaga sp. | reverse complement strand
TCACCGCGCTGGCTGCCGCCCGCCTGATCCATGTGAGCGACCGCGATGTGGAGATTCTCGACATGGATGGTCTCAAGGCGTATTCGCGCTGTACCCGCCGGTCGCAAAGCCGTCCGGGAATGGCACCCGCACGGCGCCAGGCGCCGCAGGGCTGCAGCGCCTGCATGCCGCTGGATCTGCGCCCGCTGGCAGCGTGAACTGATCACCGCCCTGCACTCACCCCGCCCCCATCAGGATGCGCATCGGGCAGCTTCGCTGTGGCGTTCAGCAAACGACCGATCGGGGACGGGCGGCGCCGCCTGGCCTGTGGAGAGGTTGTGCATGTGCTGCAACGTACAGACGCCCCACCGCAAGACTTTTACAACTGGGCGGTGCATTCCGCGCAATGCGTTTTTGACGCAAGAAAGAACCCATGAACCATCGCCACCTTCTTCCCATGCTGGGGCTTGCGAGCCTCTGCGCCGCCATTACCTCACCCGTGTTTGCGCAGGACAGCAACCACTTTTACTACGGCGGTGCCTCGGTTGGTCAGTCGAAATCCGACAGCGACGCGGCTGGCCTGACCTCAGGATTGCTGCCGGGCGTGAGCGCCGCGAGCAGCAGCACCGACCAGAAGGACACGTCCTACAAGGTGTTTGGCGGCTACCAGCTCAACCGCAACATCGCCATTGAGGGCGGCTACTTCAACTTGGGCAAGAACAGCTTCAATGCCGTGACCGTACCCGGCGGCACATTGGCTGGCGAGAGCAAGGTGCAGGGCCTCAACCTCGACCTGGTGGGCACCTTGCCGCTCACCGAGCGCTTCTCGGTGCTGGGGCGCGTGGGTGCGCAGCAGGCTTGGTCCAAGAGCACCTTCAGCGGCACGGGCGCTGGCGCGGGTGTGGTCGGCAGCAGCACGCGAAACGATGCCAACATGAAGGTTGGCCTGGGTATTCAATACGAAATCAACCCGGCGATGTGGGTGCGCGGTGAAGTGGAACGCTACCGCATCAAGAACGCGGTGGGCCAGCGCCAGAATGTGGACGTGGCCAGCGTGAGCCTGGTGTTCCCGTTTGGCCGCACGGCACCAACGCGGATGGCGCAGGCACCCGCCTACGTAGCGCCGCCACCCGCGCCGGTGGCACCGGTCGCGGTCTACGTGATGCCGCCTGCGGCGCCAGTCCCCGCACCGGTCGCTGCACCGGCGCGCCAGCGCGTGAGCCTTTCGGCCGACACGCTGTTTGGCTTTGATGCGGTTGCGGTGCGCCCCGAAGGCAAGACTGCGCTGGACAAGTTCAGCAACGAGCTGGTGGGTACTACCTACGATTCGATCAGCGTTGAGGGATACACCGACCGCAAGGGCTCGGAGGCCTACAACCAGACTTTGTCGGGCGAACGCGCCGACTCGGTGAAGAGCTACCTGGTGACCCACGGCAAAATTGACCCGACCAAAATCAGCGCGGTGGGCAGGGGTGAAGCGTCGCCCGTGACCACCCTGGCAGACTGCTCAGACAAGCTGCCCCGCGCGCAGCTGATCACCTGCCTGCAGCCAGACCGCCGCGTGGAACTGGAAGTGACCGCGACGCGCTGATGTGCCCCCATGCCGGCACGCGCCATGCGCGGTGCCGGTCCGAAAAAAGTCCGCTGACATCGCTGTCAGCGGACTTTTTTGTGGGCGTCGAGTGCGGCCGCGCAGGAGACCAGGTGCTATATCGCCAGGCGATCGGGCAGCAAGCGGTCGTATTCCTTCTTCACCACCGCATAGCACTCGCACACGCGGTTTTCCAGCCCGGGACGATCCAGCACGGTGATGTGACCGCGCGCGTATTTGATGAGCCCGATTCGCTGCAACTCGAGCGCCGCCCCAGTCACCCCTTCGCGGCGCACACCCAGCATGTTGGCGATGAGTTCCTGGGTCATCACCAGCTCGTTGCCGCTCAAACGGTCCAGGCTCAGCAGCAACCAGCGGCAGAGCTGCTGGTCCAGGGAATGGTGGCGGTTGCACACCGCGGTCTGCGCCATTTGCGTGATGAGCGCCTGCGTGTAGCGCAGCAACAGGTGTAGCACCGGGCCAGATCGGTTGAATTCTTCCTTGATGTCCGCCGCCCGCAGCCGGTAGCCCTTGCCCGCGCTTTGCACCACCGCGCGGCTGGGTGTGGTTTCGCCGCCCATGAAGAGCGCAATGCCGACCACCCCCTCGTTGCCCACCACCGCAATTTCGGCCGAGGAACCGTCTTCCATCACATACAACAGCGAGACGATGGCGTTGATGGGGAAGTACACATGGGCCATCTTGGCGCCCGACTCATACAGCACCTGACCGAGCGGGAGATCGACCGCCTCCATGTAAGGGCCGATGCGCTGCCAGACGGACTCAGGCATCGAGGCCAGCAACTGGTTGTCCGATTGGTTGGCGGTGGTTTCGATGAGCATTCTCCCGGTAACAGCCTATTCGCCCGTGAATCGGACTTGTGGTGTCTGCAAGCCTACGCGCTGCAGTGTGCGCCGTATGTTCGCCAACGTACATAGGCTAGGCCGGCATTACTGCGTGGGAATGACGAAGCTGCTGCGCGGTGGCAGGGCCTTCCAGCCCAGGCGCTCGCCCACCCGCAGCATCCGGGCGTCGGGCGTGGCGCATGAGGCCAGCGCTTCCTCGGCCTTGGTGCGCACCAGAAGGAAGTGCATCGAACGGCCCTCACGCTGCAGCGTGAGCTCAGCCTGCGGCCAGTGCGCCGGCAGGCAGGGTGTGAACCACAGTTCATCGGATTGCAGATGCAAGCCCAGAATGGACTCCAGCGCCGCGCGGTGCAACCAGCCAGCAGCGCCGGTGTACCAGCTCCAGCCGCCACGGCCCTCAAACGGCGGCTGGCTGTACACATCGGCTGCCATCGCATAGGGCTCCACGCCGTAGGCCTTGCCCCACTGCGGGTGCGTTGCGCGGTGCGCCGGGCTGAGGTAGGTGAAGTAGCGGTATGGCGTGTTGCGGGCGTGGATGTGGCCGGGCTCCTGCAGCGCGAGCTGGGCTGCGGCCATCAGCGCCCACACCCCGGCGTGCGCGTACTGCCCGCCGTTTTCACGGACACCGGGCGGGTAGGCCTGTATGTAGCCCGCGCTGGGGCTGGCGTGCTGCAGCGGCGGATTGAGCAGGCGGATCAGGCCCAGGGCTTCGTCCACCAGGTTTTTCTCCACCGCGTCCATCGCCAGGCGCTGGCGCTCGGGCGAGGTCTGCTCGCTCAGCACGCTCCAGGCCTGCGCGATCAGGTCGATGCGGGCCTCGGGCTGGCTGGCCGAGCCAAGCGAGCTGCCATCGTCAAAGAAGGCGCGCTTGAACCAGGCACCGTCCCAGGCGGCGGTGTTGAGGGCCAGGCGCCAGCCCGCGAGCGCTGTTTCCCAGCGCTGCACCCGCTCGGGCTCGGCGCGCGAGCGAGCCAGCGGCAGCCAGGCGATGACGATGCTGCAAAGGAACCAAGCCAACCAGACCGATTCGCCCCGCCCTGCGCTGCCCACGCGGTTCATGCCGTCATTCCAGTCGCCGCTGCCCATGAGCGGCAGGCCGTGCGCGCCCACCGGCAGGCTGCGGTCGATGGCGCGCGCGCCATGCTCGTACACACTGGCGTGCAGCGGGCTGGTGGCGGGCGTGTCGTAACGGTCTTCCGCGCCCTCGGGCACCGGGAGGCCGTCCAGAAACGCCACCGGCTGGTCCAGCAGCGCCGCGTCACCGGTGGCCTGCAGGTAGTGCGCGGTGGCGTAGGGCAGCCACAGCAGATCGTCGGAGAAATGCGTGCGCACGCCCGCACCGCCGGGCGCGTGCCACCAGTGCTGCACGTCGCCGGCTTCAAATTGGCGAGAGGCGCACAACACGATCTGTTCGCGCAGCATCTCGGGCCGCGCCCACACCAGCGCCATCGTGTCCTGCAGCTGGTCGCGGTAGCCCGTGGCACCGCCCGCCTGGTAGAAGCCGGCCTTGGCCCACAGGCGCGAAGACACGGTCTGGTACAGCAGCCAGCGGTTGACCATGGCGTCAAACAGCGGGTCGGGCGTTTTCACCTGAGCGGCGCCGAGCAAGCTGTCCCAGCGCATCTGGGTGGCGCGCTCGCGCTCTGCGGCAGTCACGCTGCTGGCCTCTTGCATCAGGGTTTGGGCTGCCGGGGCGTCGGCTGCGTAACCGAGCAGAAACACCCGTTCGAGGGTGGCGCCTGGGCGCAGCGTCAGCGGGCGGGAGAGCGCTGCGCAGGGGTCCAGACCCCAGCCGCTGCGCTGCCCGAGGGTCTGCGGCAAAGCCAGCTGGCCTCGGGGATCAAAAAACGCGCCGCGGTCGCAGGTCCAGTCCAGGGCGCTGGGGTCGGCGGCGGTGCCCTGCGCCTCACAGAAAAAGGCGGTGCCGCCACCGAAGCCCGCGGCGCGCTCGGTCTGGGTGCACAGCAGGCCAAGCAGCGCGGTGCCGGGCGGACTCACAAAATGCGGCCTGACATGCAGGGTGGCGCGGTCACTTCGCTTCTCGCCCATCATCCACTCCACCAGACCAACGATGCGCAGATGCGCCTTGCCTGCGCCCAGGTTGGTCAGCTGAATGCGCACCTGCTTGACCGCGGTGTCCGGATCGACGCACCAGCTGACCACCACGGCCAGCGCGCCATGCTGGTGACTGATGGTGGTGAGACCCTGGCGGTGGACCACCTGGTAACGCGTGGCAGCGGCGCCCCAGGCGGATGGCGTGGCGCTCCAGACTTCGCGGGTGCGCCGGTTTTGCAGCAAAAACCATTCAGCCGGCGGGTCGGCCACCGGGTCGTTGGCCCAGACGGTCAACTGGTTCAGGCGGCTGTTGAGCGCCCAGGTGTTGCCCGCACCACTCTCCGAGACGATGGCGCCAAAGCGGTCGTTGGCAAGTACGTTGGTCCAGGGCTTGGGCATGGACTGGGCGGCACCCACCTCGAAAGCGAAGGCGCTGCCCTCCTGCAGGAACTCGCCGCGGCTGGACCTGGCCGCCGTTTCCTGCGGGCGCAGCGGTATGGCATCGTGAACCCGGGTCGAGCCACTCCAAGACAGCGACCTGCGGGTCTCGTGACGGTCGCACCAGGCGCGCACCTGATGCTGAAGCGCCTGTCCATCGGCCTGCAGCTGCAGGCGGGCCAGGCTTTGCAAGGTAGCGATCTGCTCTGGCGAGATCTCATCGGCGCGTAACAGGTGCAGGCCGGTCGCGGCCTGGCCAGGGCGCGCCTGCTGTTCGATGGCGTGTTGCTCGCTCAGCAAGGACAGTTCGCGCTGCAGCGGCATGTCGTACGAATGCAGTTCGCGGCTGATCACCACCACATCGCAGGCCACGCCCGCGCGCGACCACTCGCGAAGCACCTGCGCCAGCACGCACAGCAGCCCCAAGCCTTTCATCATGCCGGCGTGAACCAGCAGCAGGGGCCGCTCGCCCGAGATGCCGAGTGGCCAGAGCGCGCGCCGGTCGCTGTGCGGCGCATGGGCGTTGGCCGCTCCCGGTGGCGCTGCGCTCGCCTGGGGCAGCGTCAACACCAGCGCGGTGGTGAGGGCCTGCATGGCAGGCAGGTAATCGACGCGCGGGCGGTGTGGCTGCGCGGGTACGCTGGCCAGCGTTGAGGACATCAGGGACGAGCGTTCCACGTAGCTCGGCTGGCGATACTTTTCGATCACCGCCAGCAGGGTGGCAGCGTCGCCGCTGGCGGCGGTGGCGAAGGTCACCGTGGCCTGCGCGCCGGGCGCAATCCGCAAGCGAACCCCGAGCGCGGCCACCGGGTCCAGCCCGGTGTCGAGCGCTGTTGGCTCCCGCGGTACGTCGTCCAGTGCCGCAAGGGGTTGTGCGGGGGTGTGCAGCCGGCCCAGCCATTTCGCCCGGTCGCTCTGGCAGCGCAACCCCAGCACTTCGCCCTCCACGCCCGCCACAAAGTGGGCCATCTGCAGTGTGTCTTCGGTCTGCAGGCGGGGCGTGCGAACGCAGCGCAGAGCCTGCTGCTCGGGCAGCCAGTCGGTTTTCACAAACAGGTTGGAAAACGCGGGGTGTGCCTCGTCGGCGGCGTGGCTGGCGAGCGTCACGTCCAGCGCTGAAATCAGCTCCAGCTCGATGGGCTCGTCACTGCGGTTGACCAGACGCACCTTGCGCAACTCGATGTCGTCTTCCGGGCTGACCCAGACCGTGGTGTTGACCCGCAGCTCGGGCCACAAGGCATCGAAACACACGCGGTCGGTGTGGAAGCGGCACTGATAGATGGCGTCGGGATCGGGCGCGGGGTGGCGCGTGACCGACACCGGCGCGCCGAAGCCACCCAGACGCAGGTAGATGAAGGCCCCGCTGGCGTCGCGCAGCGCGTCATCGCGCCAGCGGCTGATGCCGGTCTGGCCCCAGCGGCTCCAGCCCGCGCCGTTGGCGCGCAGGGTGACGGTGTAGCGGCCGTTGGACAGGAGGTGGGTCGGCTCCAGCGCCTGCGCGCCGGGCGTGAGGGTGCGAATGTGATCGGGCGCGCGACGCGGCACGGCTTGCGAGGGATCGCGCGCGGGGGTCTGCAGCGCTGGCAGTTCGCGCGGGGCACGCTCGTGCAGCAGCGAACACACCGCCTCGATGCGCGGGTGCGCCATGCCCCAGCGCTGCGCCACACCATCGCACAGCACATTGGCCAGCGCCACGATGCTCATGCCCTGGTGATGCGCCATGAAGGTGTTGACCAGGGTGAGGGGTTCGCCATGAACCTGTCGCGCGGGCGTGAAGTCGAGCGCCTCGATGAAGCCGTAACGGCCGCGCGCAGACAACGCACTCAAGACGCGCAGGTTGTCGCAGGCCAGTGCCGCATCGACCTGCGCCGCCAGCGCTGTGGCGTAGGGCGCGATCACGCACTCGGTCGCTGGCGTTCGGCGTATTGCCAGCCGCGGCACGCCTTGAGGCGCGTACTGGTAGGCCAGCGTGTGGTCCTGGCCGGCGTAGGCGCTCTCCGAGCTGCCCCAGGGCATGGCGCTTCCCTGCACAAATGCAACCTGTTCCTGCAGCGCCGAGCGAGCGGCCTCGCACAACGCGCTGTCGCGCGGCTGCAGCACCACCAGGGTGGGCATGAGGTATTCGAACATCGAGCCAGACCACGAGCGCAACACGGCATGCCGGCCATTGGCGAAGAACGGACGGCCCAGCGCAGCCCAGTGCCGGGCGGGCACGTCGCGATTCGGAGGCCAGCAGGTCGTAAAAGCTGGTGTCGAGCTGCTGATCGTCGACCCGGTAACCGATGTGCAGCAGGTGGCGCTTGGGGTGGTAGAGGAAGCTGAAGTCCGCCGCCCAGGCCAGGGTTTCCAGCCGGTGGGACAGCGAGCGAAGGCGCTGCTGGGTCTGCCCGGTTTCTCCAGAACCCAGCGCCGCCAGATCCAGGCTCGCCGACTGCAGCGTGCTCAGGTGATCCGCCAGCAGCCAGCGCATTTCGTCGGCGGGTGTGGTGGGGTGGTTGACGATGACGGGATTGCGCGCTGGCCGAATGCCCTGCAGCGCCTCCAGCGCTTGCCGAATCAGCTGCTGGAATGCGGTGCAGGCGGTGGCGTCGCCCGCCTCGGGCAGCGCGGCATCCAGCAGCTGGCCGATGGCAGTCTGCTGCAGTGGCTGACCCAGCACCGACTGGAGCAGCAACCCATGAGGCTGCAGGCGCTCGCGGGACTTGGCAATGGCCCGCAGGTTTGCCGATGCGTCGTGCGGCTCGCGCGCCAGTTCGCGGCAGGCCTGGGACACGGTGAGCAGATGGGCGCTGAGGTTACCGCTGTCCACCGTGGACACATAGCGCGGCAGCAGAGGCTGCAGGGTCTGGGTGTCGTACCAGTTCAGGAAATGGCCGTGGTGGCGTTCCATCTGGGCCAAGGTGGCGCAGGTGGCTTCCAGGCGGGCCAGCAAATCCTGCGTTCCGATCCAGCCGAACTGGCGGGCGCAGGCGGTGCTCAGCAGGTAAAGCCCGATGTTGGTGGGCGAGGTGCGGTGCGCCTCCATTTCATAGGGAAAGAGCTGCAGGTTGTCGGGTGGCAGGTGGTGATTCAGCGGGTTCACACAGCGCTCGAAGAGCCGCCAGGTGTCACGCGCCACACCGTCCAGCAGCAGCCGGTCGGCAGGCAGCAGCGCCGGCCGACGGCCGGGGCCGGGCGTGTTGGCCGCCCAGACCAGCAGCGGGGCGAGCGCCCAGAGCGCCAGCACCGACAGCGCCAGTGCGCCGGGCGCCGGCACAAGCAGCAACAGGCCAACCAGCCACAGCAAGGCGGCGGCCGGCTCGACGCGATGGCGCCACAACGTGGCGCGCAAACCGGTGGCCAGACCCGCCTGGGCGGCCTCGGCGGTGGTCCATTCGAGCAAGCGCAGCCGGCTGACCGCCAGCCGGTGCAGCGTGCGCGAGACGGCGTCAAGCGACATCAGGGCATGCTGCTGCAGCAGCGCGAGGTGCCAGAGCCCGCCGCCCACAGCGCGCAGCAGATCCAGCGAGCCAGCAACCAGAAAGCGCGCACCCAGCAGCTGCCGCTGGCGCGGCACCCAGCCCGCCAGCGCACCCATGAGCGGGCCGGCGCTGTAGGCAGCCACGCTGAGCCCCAGGGCCACCGGCAGCGAAACACCCAAGCCCAGCATGGCCAAGCCGATCAACAGCAGCGAGGCGGGCGCCACCAGCGAGCGACGCAAGTTGTCCAGCAGCTTCCAGCGGTTGATGGCGCCCAGCGGCCACTGGCGGTGCCGCAGCAGAAACGGCAGCAGTTGCCAGTCACCACGGGTCCAGCGGTGCAGACGCGACGCCGCAGCGTCGGCGTGTGAGGGATCGGGCTCGATCACCGTCACGTCGGACACCACGGCGCAGCGCACCAGCGCACCTTCAAGCAAGTCGTGGCTGAGCACCTGGTCGGTGGGCAAGCGCTCACCAAGCACGGCGTGCAGTGTGGCCACATGCAGCAGGCCTTTGCCGGTGAAGCTGCCCTCGTCAAACAGGTCCTGGTACACGTCGGAACTCATGGCACTGTAGGGGTCAATGCCGCGCTGGCCGTCGAACAACCACTGCCAAAGGCTGCGCGGGCTGTCGCCCGGCAGCGGAGGCGCCACGCGCGGCTGCAAGATGCCGTAGCCGCGCAGCACACGCCGGCCACTGCTGTCCAGCCGGGGCTGGTTTTGCGGATGCTCGGCCACGCCGACCAGCGCGCGCAGGCGGCCGGGGGGCAGCTGCGTGTCGCTGTCGAGCGTCAGGATGTAGCGGGTGTTCGGGGCTGGGCGCGACAGTGCGCCCAGTTCAAAGAACGGCCCTGGCGTGCCGGTGGCCAGCGCGCCCACCAGTTGCTCCAGCTTGCCGCGCTTGCGCTCCCAGCCAAGCCAGCGCTGCTGCGTGGGGCTGAGGGAACGGCCCCGGTGCAGCAGCAGGAAGCGCGACGACTGGTCAGGCGCCCCGGGGTAGCGCGCGTTCAGCGCAGCCAGCGCCTGCACCGCGTGGGAGAGCAGGCCTTCGTCGTCGGGATGGTGCTCGGTGTCAGCGTCGCCCCAGTCGGTCAGCAGGGCAAACTGGGCGCATGACTCGGTGTTGGCCAGGTAATGCAACTGAAGGCGGTGCACCAACTGATCGATCGACGCCGGGTGGCTCAGCATGGCTGGCACCACCACCATGACGCGGGCGGTGGCCGGTATGCCCTCGGCCAGCAGCAGCCGCGGCAGGCGTGAGGGCTTGACCGATTCGCTGATCAGGCGGTTCACCAAGGCCACCACCGCCTCGGATGCGGGCAGCAGCATCAGCAGCCCCACCAGCACCGTCCACCACGGCGCAGACCAACCCGGGCGGTACAGCAACCAGACCACCAGCAACAGCGAGCCCAACAGCATGGCAGCGAGGTAGGCGCTGGTGCGCACCAGGCCGGGCGCCAGGCGCCACCCACCAGCGCGCCGGGGTTTCAGGCCCAACGCCTGTTCCGTTTCCCCGCGCCCACTGCCCCAGAGCCAATGCGAGGCCAGCGCGGTGTTGCCGGTGTGCTCACCCATCAACCGCAGCAGCACCCGCGCCACCGACGCTTCGCCACGACCACTCTGCGCAGCAAGACGCTCGATGCCGTGCAGCGTGGTGCTTCGGGTGGCGTCGTCTTCGGCAGCAAACACCGATGAGTTGCGCATCACCCGAATGACCCGGCTGGTGCGCGCCACGGTGTCGTCCCAGTCGGAGGCGCCAATCAGGCGCAACGCGGTCACCGCGTTGCCCACGCTGAGGTGGTCGGCCGCCTGGCCCGCGTGCTGTTCGGCCTGCAGGGCGGCCAGATCGGGCACTTCCTTCTGCAGCCAGCTGCGTGCCCGGGCCAGCGGCGTATCGCCGACCACGGGTGCGTGACCCGCCAGGCTCTGGGCCAGCTGCAACACGAACACATCGCCCGCGCGCCGCCGCACCATCAGCTCGCGGATGGCTGCCAGGGCGTCCAGTGGGAGCGTGTCGATGCGGCTGGCGCACAGGCTGGCGAGTTCGCGCGCGGCTTTGTGGCTGGCGATGCGGTCGGCCAGGCGGCGCAGGTTTTCCACCAACACCACGCGCAAGGTGGTGGGCAATGCCCACAGCTCGCCCTGGGTGAGTTCGCGTGCATCCTGGTAGGCATTCAAGAAATGCACCAGCAGGGCTTCGTCGAAGGCGCTGTCGGTGTGGGCCACAAAAGCCCACGCCACGCCGTAGATGCGCGGCAGGCCAACCAGCGGCGCGTCTTGCAACACGGGCAGCGTGCGGTAGTAGCGCGCTGGCAGGCCTTCGCGGATTTCCTGCAGCTGCGCTTCGATCAGGTGAAAGTTATCAAGCAGCCATTCAGCCGCAGGGCTGATGTCGTTGCCGCCTTGGGCCTCCAGCGCAATGAACTGATGGGCGGCTCGCAGGGTGCGCACATTGTTCTGTAGGCGTGGGTAAAACGTGGTCTGCCCAAAACGCGAAAGACACGCGCGGTGCGAAGTACCCAAGCTGCGCCCATGCAGCTCAAAACGCGTGCGCCCAAAGAGTTCAGACCGGATGGGCTCCAGGGCCGGGCCGTTGGCAGCGTTCAGCAGGCGTTCGAGCCGCGCCGGGATCCATGACCAGTGAGCCAGCCCTCGTCTGTCTGCCATGCCTCAGCGCATCAGCCAGGCGCCACCCACCAAAAGCGTGACCGCCAGCACCGAGGTGACCACATGCCCAACCAGAAGGCTGTGCAGCCCGTCGGCCCCGGTGCGCAGCGTATGCAGCCAGCCGCGCAGCGCGCCGCACTGGTTCAGGTGGTCGCCCAGCGCCGAGCGCTCCAGCGGCAAGATATCGGCCGGATGGCCAAACGACGAGGTATCCCAGCGGGGAGACTGAAAAGAGATTTTTGACATGGTCGGCGACCTCGGTTCGGGATGGTGGATGGGGATGCAATGCATCGGATTGGTTGTAAAACAGCAGGCGTCCCAGGTCTGTGCGCT
>JAIFNE010000223.1 GCA_020047875.1 Hydrogenophaga sp. | reverse complement strand
GCGCTCACCTTGCAGCCGGCGGATGACTTCGTCTATGCGGTCGACTTCACGTACAGCATGGCGCGTTCGTTCAATAGCCACTTGAGGTATGGCGGGGTGCGGGCTTGGCCGCTGGGCGAAGGGGTCGCGACAGACAGACATAAAGGGACGATACCTCTGTGAAGTCACCGCAGATGCCCACCAAATATGCTAAACGGCCCGCGAGGGCCGTTCGGGAGGGTGTCATGGTCATCAGCTTATTAACACCCGCCGAGTGAGATGGGTACTCGCGTGGTGTGACGATCCGTGAAGTTCAAGGCATCCTTGCCGCGATGTGGGAGTGTCGCTCAGGGCATTCATGAATGGGTGGTCATGCTCTCGCGGTGCTGGACTCGGCACATTCCCGGGCGTTCTCGCCCAAGAAACCCTACTCACGCCAAAGCACAAGGCCCAGGGCGAACGGTTGATACTTCTTCGGGCCGGATCGATTTCATTCTTGAAGAAACCGACGATATCAACCAGAAAGCTCACTTCATATTCATCATGGTGCTTGGCAGCCACAGGGCTACTTCAGGCCACACCATCACGATTGCCATGCCCAATATCAGCAGCAGGACATAGGGAAACGCTCCACGGATAATCTCACCCATGGGCGCTTGCGTGATCGCTTTGATGGTGAAGAGGTTCATGCCCACGGGCGGCGTGATCAGCGCCAACTCCAGGTTGATGACCAGCAGGATACCGTACCAGATTGGGTTGATACCCAGATGCTGCATGACCGGCAGGATGACCGGGGTGGTGATGAGGATCAGCGCAATGGTTTCCAGGAACATGCCCAGAATAAAAATCAGCGCCATCATCACGATCAGGAAACCCGTCACGCCCAGATCGGCGTCGATCACCAACTGCACGATCTGCTGGGGAATGCGCAGCTTGGTCATCGCAAAACCCAGCACTGTGGCGCCAGCCAGGATCATGAACAACATGGCCGAGGTGCGGCTGGCGTCGATGGCCGACTCCCAGACCATGCGGAGGTTGACAGTTCTGTACACCAGCACCGCCACCAGCAGCGCGAGCAAGGCTCCCATGGCCGCCGCCTCCGTGGCGGTGAAGACGCCCGCGTACATGCCGCCCAGAACCAGCACCGGCAGCGACAGCGCCCAGACCGATTGGCGCAGCGCGGCGAACGCCTCTGACGCGGTGGCGCGCGGCTCACGTTGAATATGGCGTTGCCCCATGGCGGTGGAGGCCACGCTCCAGGCGATGAAAAGACCGGCCACCATCAAGCCGGGCACTACGCCAGCCATGAAAAGCGCACCTATCGAGGTGTCGGTGGTCACCCCGTACAGCACCATGGGGCCAGAAGGCGGTATCAGGATGCCCAGAGTCCCGCCTGCGGCCACCAAACCGTATGCGGCTTTGGGGTCGTAACCGAAACGGATCATCTGGGGGATGGCCACCGAACCGATGGTCAGTGCGGTGGCCACACTGGAGCCTGAAATGGCCGCGAAGATGGTGCACGCCACGATGGTCGCAATCCCCAGCCCACCCGGCAGGTGCCGGGTCAGCGTATAGGCCGTGCGATAGAGGTCGTCCACCAATTTGCCGCGGATCATGACGTGGGCCATGAAGGCGAACAGCGGGATGGCCACGAGCAAGTAGCGGTTCAACTCGTGAAACACCACATCGCTGACCGACCCGATCTCGCCTTGCGACACGTACAGCAGGCCGCTGGCAAACAAGGTCAGGCCCGCGAAGATGGGCAGGCCTGTGAGCAGCAGCAGCACCAGACCGACCAGGAGAAAAGCAATGGTCATTCTTCTAAATCTCGTGCTTGCGTTTTGTGTGAAAGGGGGTCGGCGCCCTTGGCCAGTCGCAGCAGGGCCTCAAGCGCCGTGAGCAGCATGAGCAACCCGGACAGCGGCAAAAACAGCATCAGCCAATAGACAGGGAGTTCAAGATGGCCTTCGGTCACGATGCCCAGCATGCGCGAGAACATCGCCGTTTCCCAGCCATTGACGATGAAAATCACGGCGGTGGCCAGCGCAGCCGTCGACACCCAGGCCTGAGCCCAGCGTCGGCCTCGGGTGCCGAGACGAGCGGTGAAGATGTCCACGCCGATATGCTCACCCCGGCGCAGTACGTCGGCCGCCGCCAGTGTGACGATGGCCACCAGCAAAAACCCCACCACTTCGTCTACCCAGACTGGTGGGCGGTTGAAGACATATCGCATCACCACGGACCACCCGATCAGAACCAGAGAGGTGATCACGCCGGCGGCCGAAACCGCCAAGGCGAAGGCATTGACCAAACCAATGGCCTGACGGATGCGCTGAAGGGCATGTGATTCTGGCCCAGTTGCCTGAGGGTGATCGGGGCCCACGGTGGCTGTCACGTTCAGAGCCCGCTGATGATTTGCAGCAGTTTGATGCCATCAGGCCCGGTCGCCGACATGAACTCTTTCTTGGCGGCAGGCTGCATGGCATCGACCATGGCTTTTTCTTGCGCCGGAGTGAGCACCACGGCCTGCATGCCCTTGTCGGTCAGCGCCTTGATGTCAGCCGCAGGAATGCCGTCGGCTTTCGGAATAGAGCGCTGCACCGCCGCATCGGCCGCTTTCTGAATGGTCGACCGGATGTCGGCTGGCAGGCTGTTCCACCACGCCGGGTTGACCACCAGATTGTTAAAGACCAGCAGGATGTTGGAAGCCACGCCAAACTTCTGCACTTCGTAGAACTTGCGCGCGTATGCGGCCTGCACTCCGGTCAGTCCTGCGTCGAGTACGCCGGTCTGCAGCGCCTGATAGACCTCCGAGCCCGGCATGGCCGAAGGTGCCGATCCCATGGCTCTAAGACCTTCATCGAACACTTTGTTCAGACCGCGGATCTTGAGTCCTTTGAAGTCGCTCGGCTGGACCAGCAAGCCTTTCGAGGACGTGAACATGCCGTCGTTGGCGTCAACGATCCAAGCGATGTTTTTAACACCCTTGGCCTCCATCTTGGCGTCCAGCAGCTTGGCCGCGTCAGATCGAATGAAGGCCTTTTGCTTGGCCACCGAGGTCATAAGGTAGGGAATGACCGTCACGCCCATTTCGGGAATGGTGCCCCCCCACTGGAAATTCAGGATCGCCGCCGCCTCGATCTTTCCGCCTGCCACCGCCGCATGGTTCTGGTTGGGTTTGAACAACTGCGCCGCACCGAAGATTTGCACGTCCACCCGGTCCTTGGTGGCCACCCGCACCTCCTTGGCGAATTGCTCCAGGTTGACAGCCGTGTGGTGGCTGGGCGGCATCTGGTGGCTGATGCGCATGGTGAACTCGGCGGCTTGGACCTGCATGGCCAGCAAGAGGGTTGTAGCGGCAATGGACGCCAGTTGGAAGGTGGTCTTCATGGGATGTCTCCTGTTGTGATTAAAAAATCAGGCACTGTGCAAACGTGACAGCACCTCTTCAGTGTGTTCGCCCACCCGGGCCAGCGGTTGGCGAACACCAGGCCTGCGGCCGTTCATCATCAGCGGCAGCAGCACCACCTGGGTGATGTCTCCTGTGTCGGAAGTCATCGGGGCAAGGCCTCCACTGGCGATGAGGTGTTCATCGGTCACCAGCTGGTCGGGGCGCACCACTTTGGCATAGGGCAGGCCCGCAGCTTCCAGCTTGGCGCACAGTTCGTCGAGTTCCAGGTGCTGCAGCGTTTCGGCCAAGCGCTGCAGCAACAGTGGCCGCACGCCAACCCGCAGGGCGTTGGTGGCCAAAGTGGGGTCAGCGCTCAGGTCGGGCCGGTTGATCACCTGGCACAGAGTGATGAACTGCTTGTCACTCACCGCGCCAATGAAAAGCTGCTCGCCTCGGGCCACGGTGAAGGTGTCGTAAACGCTCCAGGCCGAGACGCGTGAAGGAAAGGGCGGCGGGATCTCGCCCGTCATCTGGAACTGTTGCATATGCTGCATCGCCAGCAGGCAACAGTTTTCAAAGAGCGCGCTCTGGATTTCCTGGCCCGTGTCGGTGCCGCCGTCGCGGTCACGCTCGCGCAGGGCGGCCAGCACTCCGATGGCGCCAAACATACCGCCCATGATGTCGTTGACCGAGCTGCCAGCCCGCAGTGGGCGGCCCACCGGGCCGGTCATGTACGTCAGACCGGCCATGTTCTGCACCACTTCGTCGAGAGCCAGACGATGCTCGTAAGGGCCAGGCAGGAATCCTTTATGGGACACGTAAATCAGCCGGGGATACTCTGCTTTCAATGTGCTGTACCCCAGCCCCAGGCGGTCCATCAATCCGGGGCGGAAGTTCTCGATCAGCACGTCACTCTGACCGATCAGTGCCTTGGCGTCGGCCAGCCCTTGCTCGGTGTGCACATCAAGCACCACACTTTTCTTGTTGCGGTTGAAACTCCGAAAAAACCCCACGCCCAGGCCTGGCAGGTGGCGGGTTTTGTCGCCACCGGGGGGCTCGATCTTGATCACCTCGGCTCCCAGATCGGCCAGGATCATGCCGCAGCTCGGGCCCATGACCATGTGGGTGAATTCGATGACGCGCACCCCATCCAGGGGCAGGCGGGTGGTGGGTTTTTGCATCGGCGTTTCCAGTGAAAAGTCAGCGGTCATGGGCGTGCCCCAGCGCTTTCGGCAGGCCTGCGCGCCAAAGCGCACCGTGCAGGGGCTGACCTTGCAGCCACTGGGCCACCTGGGCTCGCAGCCGCAGCAGCGCATTGATGTCCAGGCCCGTAACAACCCTGCAGGCCGACAGCATGTAAGCCAAGTCTTCGGTGGCGACGTTGCCGCTGGCACCCGGTGCGTGCGGGCAACCGCCAATGCCTGCTAGCGAGGCATCGAACCGGGTGACGCCCACCTGCAAGGCCGCGTAGGCGTTGGCCAGTGCCATGCCGCGTGTGTCGTGGAAATGGGCACAGCAGAACCGATCACCCGCGAGCTTCATCGCCTGCTCGAACAATTCAGACACTGCCCTTGGATTCGCATACCCCACAGTGTCGGCCAGGCTCACGCGGTCGGCTCCAGCATCCAGCAGGGCTTGCAGCAAGCGCAACACGTCGGCTGGCTTGACCTCGCCTTGGATCGTGCAACCAAACGCGGTACCCACGCCCCCTTCGATCAGCGTCTTACGGCCCGATGCGTCCCGGGCGGCGCGGATGCGGGCCATTTCCGCCACCACCTCCTCAGGAGTCTTGCGCAGGTTGGCCAGGCTGTGGGCATGGCTGGCCGAAAGGGGCAGCAGCATCAGGTGGGCATTGCCCTCCAGCGCCCGCTCAGCCCCCTTGAGGTTGGGAATCAGCACCGACGCCTTGAGGCCTGCCAACGTGTTGGCATGCGCGAGCACCTCGGCCGTGTCGGCCATCTGGGGCAACAGCTTTGGCGGCACAAAAGAGCCAACTTCGATTTCCCTCAGGCCCGCGGCATAAGCTTGGTCGATCCACTGGCATTTGTGGGTGGTGGACACCAAGACAGGAATGTTTTGCAATCCGTCTCGCAGACCCACCTCCCGGAGAATGGCCGTTGAGGGCAAGGGGAAAGTGTGTGCGTAGTCCATCCGGTGGGTGTCAAGGTGCAGGTGGGTTTTGCGGGTATTTTTCGAGTCTATGGTTTCCGTAAAAAAGATAAAGTGACAATTCGGAACCACATAATTTCCCAAACGGACATTTAATTGCGGGTTTTCCCTATGAGAGACCTTGACCTCAAAACCCTGCGGCTGTTGGTGGCGGTGTGTGATGCAGGCAACATGAGAGACGCCGCGGCCGAGCAACACATCGAGCCATCGGCCATCAGCAAGCGCATCGCCCAGCTTGAAAGCACTCTGGGTACCAAGGTGCTGGTGCGCGGAAGAAATGGCGCTGTACCCACCCCCGCCGGCAGGGCCTTGTTGGAGCACGCTCGTTCTTTGCTGTTCACCATGGACCGCATTGAAGGGGACATGGCCGCGTTCAAGGGGGGAATCAAGGGACATGTGCGGTTGATGGCCAGTGCCTCGGCGATTGCAGAATCGCTCCTCGACGACATCGCGCAGTTCCTGCGTGAACCGGCCCACCAGGACATCAAGGTCGACATCGAGGAGCGGCTATCCAAAGACGTAGTCAGCATGGTCCGCGAGGGCATCGTCTCTCTGGGCGTGTGTTGGACGAATACAGATTTCGGTGGCCTAGAGCATCGTCCCTACCGGAGCGACCAGTTGACACTGGCGGTACCGATGGACCACCCGCTTTCCCAGCGCGAGGCGCTCTATTTCGAGGAAACCTTGGCCTACGACCATGTAGGACTGCTGCCGTCCACTGGCGTCTACACCATGCTGAACCGGGCTGCCGCCAAGGTGGGGCGGCGCATGAGCTACCGGGTTGTCGTATCCAGTTTCGATGCCGCGTTCCGAGTGGTGGGCGCTGGCTTGGGAATCAGCGTCGTGCCGCGCGAGGTCAGCGGCATCTACGTATCCGCAGGCCAGGTGCGGCTGGTGCCGCTGCTCAACGACTGGGCACTGCGTCAATTTGCGGTCTGTTACCGTCAGCAAAACGAACTCACCGCAGCCAGCCAGCGGCTGGTGGACTACCTCTGCGATCGAGCCTCCCAAACCGAAAAAATCAGCTGCCAGGCCTGCTCGTAGGCTGGTGTTTGCCGATGAACTGGTTGATCCGCCAATCCGCTTCGTCGCCATTGCGCATGCGCCACGCAAGGATAAATCCAGTGAGTTTTGGGTCGTTTTAGTGCCGTCTCTGCTTCGTGCATGCGCTTGGCGTGGGCTACGGACGCTCTCATCCCATGGAGCTCTGAGGTGCCAAGTCAATATTGACCAGCCCCAGGACCACGAACGACGGCGTGGCGTTTTATAGCAAGTCCCCGTAGCGCACAAGCCTCACAGTCGCCTGAAGAGGGCTACAGACCGCTTCTCGAACACCAGGCCACAAGATCGGTAAAGTCGATGGCGTGCACGGGTAGTCTGCTGGCGTTGGAGCCAATAACTTCAAGCTCTCGAACCGCCCGGTGCTGACACGCATGCTGGCTGGTGTGGCATGGATGCCTCCTACAGGAGGCCGCTGTGCCGATGGGCTTCGTCTTCCTTCTTCCTTTGTCGGTGTCCGCCCGCGTACCGCAACAAGAATGGCACCGAATACGCGGGTTCAATCAGGTGCGAAGGCGTCCCGAAGGGCACGCGATGCATCGATGTGCGCGGTGAGCGCCTGCGGAATGGCGCGCCCGAACTGAATGAAGCCGTGCACCACGCCACGGTAAATCTCCAGATCCACCGCCACGCCGGCGAGCCGCAGGCGGTCTGCGTACTGCACACCCTCGTCGGTCAACGGATCGCATTCGGCCA
>JAIFNE010000092.1 GCA_020047875.1 Hydrogenophaga sp. | reverse complement strand
GCGGCGATCAGGTGCGCTCGGTATCGCAATACCACCAGGGTTTCTGGGGCGAGGTCGAGCCCAAGAACGGCCGCTTCCTCACGCCAGCGGGCGCGATCAACCACACCGACGAGGAACTCGAGTTCCTCGCTCGCCTGGTCGGCCAGCGGACAGCCTGGGAGATTGCGGGCAAGAAGGGCGTGAAAGACGGTAAGGGCTACATGGACGACAAGCCGAACCAAATGCACCCGGCAATGATGATGCCGACGCGCTGAGCGATCACCGCAGCGTTCAGAACAGATGCCCGTACCGGGGACCGTTGCAGGCATTCTTCATAGCGAGTTCAACCCGCCTTCAGCGCCTCAGGAACAGACGCGCCACGGTCATCCTTCGTGATGACCGTGGCTGTGCGGGGCAGTCATGTACCGCCATCGGGCCAGTGGCTGTTGCCTCGCCCGCCCGTCCGGTTGCTGGATGTAAATGAAGGTTATGTGGGACCACACCTGAGAAATGTGTGAAACCCCACACGGGGGTTCGATTCAACAGACAGTCACCGGACGACTCAAGCCGTCGGTGACCAACACGCAACGACCAGGTCAGCGTTTCATCGTCTTGTCACACAGATTTCAAACAATGCAATTGGTCGAGTTCCTCGACAGACATTCGGCACCTCCCAACAGAGAACCCCACCATGAACCTCCGCCTTCTCGCCCTATTCCCGCTGACCGCTCTGGCTACCGCCTGCAGCATGACCGCCAACAACACCGCCTCTGGCAACTCTGACGCCAAGGTTGCTGCTGTGGCCTTCACCGAAACCCCGGTACCCGCGTCCGAAGCCGACATGCTCAAGACGCACACCAAGTCGAGCGTGAAAGTGACTTACGCCGACGGCAGCAGCAAGAACTTTCCGCTGAGCTACAACACCCTGTTCAAGAACACCGATGCCATCAGCACGGTCAAGGGCAAGAAGTACGCTGCTGCCCAGCTCTATAACGTCGACATGGAGCCGATCATGGATCCCTGGGGCGAGCCGGTGATCGCCGAAACGGCCGATGCCAACAGCCTGCTCAAGGTGGGCAACAAAATGTTCCTGGTGAACCACTGGGAATACGACGACGTGATGGCCAATGGCCAGTCCACCAGAAGTCTGACCAACTGGTACAGCCGCATGCCGATGAGCATGGGCTTGTCCGAGATCGCCCAGAGCAAGGACGGCAAGCTGTCGGTGGTAAGCCAGAAACCGGTGGACTTCGCCAGCGTCAACGGCGGCTGGATCTTCTGCTTCGGCTCGCAGACCCCCTGGAACACCCACCTCGGGGGCGAAGAAGACTACGACCTGTATTTCGTGCCCGGCGAAAAGAGTCACGCGACCACGCAGGCAGGTCTCAAGGCCATGAGTGAGGTCTATTTCAAGAAGCAGAAAAAGGCAAACCCCTACCACTACGGTTACGCCACGGAAGTGGCCGTGAAGGAAGACGGCAGCTACGGTCTCACCAAGCACTACCAGATGGGCCGCGGCACCTGGGAGCTGGCGATCTTCGCGCAGGACGGCAAGACCGCCTTCTTCGGTGACGACGGCTCCTACTCGGGCATGTTCATGTTCGTGGGCAACAAGGCCAACGACCCCAAGGCCGGTGGCAGCCTGTATGCCGCCAAGTGGGAACAGACTTCGAAGGAGGGCAGCGACGGCGATACCGCGGCCAATATCACCTGGGTCAAGCTGGGCAGCAGCTCGGGCCACGCTGAGATCAAGGCCATTATCGACAAGGGCGTGACGCTGGGCGACATCTTCGAGACCTCGCTGAAGGAGACGGCCGGCTTCGTGCCCGTTCGTGCCGGTTCCGCCGAGACCGTCTGGCTCAAGCTCAAGCCGGGCATGGAGAAGGCAGCCGCCTTCCTGGAGACGCGCCGCTACGCCGCTTACCTGGGCGCCACCACCGAGTTCACCAAGGGTGAGGGCGTGGCGATCAACCACAAAGATAAAAAGATGTACTACGCTTTGAGCTACATCCAGGGCTCGATGAAGGCGAAAGACGGCGGCCCGGTGGACCACATCCGCGTGAAGGACAACAACGCTGGCGCCACCCTGACCATGGACATGGCCGACGGCCAGAAGGACACAAAGGGCAACGCCATTGCCTCGGCCTATGTGCCCGCCAAGGCCTACATCGAAGACAAGCTGCTGGGACGGCCCATTGCGGCTGACGCCAATGGCAACACCGCCGACGTGAACTTCATTGCCAACACCGACAACGTGTTCTTCGACGAGAAGATGCGCACGCTCTTCATAGGCGAGGACTCGGGCACCCACGTCAACAACTTCGTGTGGGCCTATAACGTCGACACGAAACAGCTGACGCGCATCCTGAGCGTGGCCGCGGGCGCCGAGGCCACTGGCCTGCAGGTGGTGAGCAACCTGAATGGCCACGGCTACATCATGGGCAACACCCAGCACCAGGGCGACTGGATCAAGTCCCAGAACAAGGACCTGACGAGGCGCCTGGAAGCCAAGGCGGTCGAGCTGTACGGCATGAACAAGCTCGGCACGCCCAACTACCGCCTGCAGGCCCATGTGGGTTACATCGGCGGCATGCCGGCCATCCGCTGATGCGCCTGGGCGGCACTGGCTTGGCGCCAGTGCCGCTTGACTTGGCCGCGATGGCCACGTATCGATGACTGGAGGGGTTGCGGGCTGGCCTGCAACCCCTTTCCCACTGGCTCAGACGAGGCCTGCCATGCACCAGCTCACACCCTCATCCATCGCCAGCACCGCGCTCGCGGTGCTGGCAGCCACCATCCTGCTGCCTGCACTCATAGCCGCATGCAGCGTAACTGGGGCCAGCGCTCCGCCCCCGGCCAAGGTCGCCCTGCGCGGTCTGCATTTGGACCGCGGCAGCTTTCGCAACCCGCACGCGCACATCCCGGCACAGTGTTACGTGGAGACAAGCCATGGCGCACAGAACGCCTGCCTGTTCTGCCACACCGACGGCGTGGCGCGACTGAAACTCGGCAACAACAACCCGATGGCGGGGGACAACCCCAACGTGGGCAACCTGCAAGCAGAGTACGCCTTCGGGGTAGTGAACTATCCCTTCGTGACCAACTCCAGCGTTATGCCCTGGACCAACACGCTCCAGCCCGAGGAACTGCACCAAGCGGTAAAAGCCATGGGCGTGAAGCCCGAGGGCTGGGACATGCAGGCCTATGTCCGGCAGGACAACTGGCGCGCCGGCTTCGCGCAGCGCCCAGGCTCGGTGAAGGACTGGGACCCGATGGTCAACGGCCCAATGCGGCTCTTCCCCGGTCTCTCGCCAGACGACCTGCCCGCGCAGGCCGACGGCTTCGTGCGCAGCGGCACCCAGACACGCGGCTTCTTCAACGACGGCCGTGGCTGGAACACCGGCTGGCGCGCCATCAACTTCATGCCCTACGGTATCTTCACGCCCCTGTCGGGCAGCGTCTCGGGCATCTATGTGCGCTTGCCCGAAAGCTTCATGAAGAAGACCGACGGTACCCATGACCTCGCCACCTACACCGCCAACCTGGACCTGCTGGAACGCAACATCCAGGACCGGCTGGATGGGCAGAGCCACTATGCGGGCGCGGCCAACTCCACCCCGATCGTACGCGGCCAGTACCCGCTGGGCACCGAGTTTGCGCACCCGTTGCACTATGTGGATGTGCAGGCCGATGGCCGCAACGCGCAGGTCAGCCCCTTCCCCGGCACCCGCTCGAAGCGAGTGAAGGAAATCCGCTGGATGTACAAGGCGCGCGAGTGGCACCCGGAGGAATTCGGCAAGGCCCTCAAGGACGAAGGTGCCCCGGTCTATGCCAACGAAGAACAGGGCTGGATCGAGAACGGCACCGGCTGGATCCTGGCCGGCTGGATCGAGAACGCCCGGGGCGCATTGCGCCCACAGACGGCGTCCGAGTTGGTGCAGTGCGTAGGTTGCCACTCAGGCAATGTGCGCCAGTCCGACCTGGGGCAGAACGCCACCTACACCTCGGGCACCGGCAACACCATCGACTCCACCTGGTCGATGGCGCGCAAGTTCGCGGGCGCAGCCGGCTGGAAGGAAATGGACTACCTCGGTTTCACCGCCAGCGAACTGGCAACGCTCGCTGACATGCCGGGCCACCTCACTGCACGCGAGCCGAAGAACCGCCGGCTGAATAAGGGTGAGTTCCGCGTGTTCCTCGACCATGTGGTCGGTGCCTCGCTGTATGGCGACATGCCCGCATCCATCGAGCAGTATCTGGCCACCACCATCAGCCGTGCACAGGGCTACACCGCCGACTGGCCCGACCTGCAGCACCCGGTGGCGGCAGGAGACCCCGAGGGACTGAAACGGGCGCAGGCGTTGCGCCTGAAGCTCATGCGCGAGTTCACCGCCCGCTCCGGTCACCTGGATGCGGGTGGCCGCATCCGGCCGGAGCTGTTCCTGCCGAGTCGGCAGACAGCGCTGCAGGCCGCGGCGCGCTACCGGCAGGTGGTGGTGACCCAGCGCTACGACTTCGGCAAGGACGTCTTCCCGTCTACCCCGTTCACGCTTCGCTACTTCCGCACCGCCGACACCGCCTACACCCACCAGGACGGCCGCCCCTACGCCATGGGCGAGGTGATCACCGACCGGCCGGTGAACAACCACCCGGCCGAATTCACCTACGGCCTGGGCACCACACCCACGCTGATCAACGAAGACCTGGCATTCGAGCAGGGCGGCACCTTCCTGGCCGACTATGTGCCGCTACTGGCGCCCTGAGTCAGGCACTGTGAACGCCTGCCTGTGTTCATGGTGATCGTGCCGTGTTTCGGAGCGGCCCGCTGCCAAGGATCATTCGAAAGCAAAACGCCCGCTGTGCTCAATGCTGCGCACTGATAGCTGCTCGTCCATTCATCGGTGGACTGTCATTCCCTTCCTAGCCGGCCTGTCGGCATGTGGTGGTGGTGACGATGCCCCGCCGCCCGCATCCGAAGAGAAGTTCATGGGCTTCTCAGCCGTGGGCACCTCCACCGCCGACACCATGGTCGTACCTACCGGCTATGTGGCCACCGCCTTCATTCCTTGGGGCGAGCCGATCAACGCCCTGGGCCCGGCCTGGAAGCCCGACGCGACGAATAGCGCCGACGACCAGGAACAGCAGGTCGGCGACAACCACGACGGCATGTGGTTCTTCGGCTTCAACACCGCCGGCAACGGCTACGGCGACCGTAGCAACGAAGGCTTGCTGGTGGTGAACCATGAGTACATCAACCCTGAGTACTTCCACGCCCCCGACACCGACGCCGCCGACTGGATGGCGCCCTTCACCTTTGAGAAGGCACGCAAGGCACTGGCCGCACACGGCGCGAGCGTCGTGCATGTCAAGCGCGCCGCCGACGGCAGCTGGGAGCAAGTGAAGGGCTCAGCCTACAACCGCCGCATCCACGGCAACACCCCGATGACGCTGCAGGGACCGGCTGCCGGCCACCCGCTGATGCGCACCGCTGCCGACCCCTCGGGCACCCAAGTGCTGGGCATGCTGAACAACTGCGGCAACGGTTGGACACCCTGGGGCACCTACCTGACCTGCGAAGAGAACTGGAACGGTTACTTTGGCGCGCCCACCAGCGGCGCCACCATCGCCCCCGACTTCGAGGACCAGAAGGCCGAGATTCTGGCTGGCCAGTCGCGCTATGGCATCACCACCGCTGGCTTCGGCTACCGCTGGCATACCGTTGACCCACGCTTCGACGCCGATGTGAACCCCAACGAGCCGCACCGCTTTGGATGGATCGTCGAGATCGACCCCTTTGCCCCCGCTTCCAAGCCTGTCAAGCGCACCGCCATGGGCCGGTTCAAGCACGAGAACGCCGAGTTGGTGGTGGCAGCCAACGGCAAGGTCGTCGTCTACTCCGGCGACGACGAGCGTAACGAATACATCTACAAGTTCGTCTCTGCCGGCACTTTCGACAAGGCCAACCCGACGAGTGCCGCGAATCGTCGCCTGCTCGAAGACGGGACGCTGTATGTGGCGCGCTTCGACACAGGCGCTACGGTAGGCGACAACATGGGTACTGGTGTATGGATTCCGCTGGTCTTCGGCCAGAACGGACTGACGGCAGCCAATGGCTTCGCCAGTCAGGCCGAGGTCATGATCAAGACACGCTAGGCAGCCGACCGCGTGGGCGCGACGATGATGGACCGCCCCGAGTGGGTGGCGGCCAACCCAAAGAAGGTTGGCGAGGTCTACGTCACCCTGACGAACAACAGCCGCCGCGGCGGCACCACTTCCAACGCCGTCAACGGCAGCACAAAGGCGGGCACGGCGCGTCCGCCGGTGGACGATGCCAACCCGCGCGCCAACAACGTCTGGGGCCACATCCTGCGCTGGAACGAGGCCAGCGGCGACAGCACCGCACTCAGTTTCACCTGGGACATTTTTGTGCTCGCAGGCCAGCCGTCGATCACCGACACGCGCAAGCCCTCGGCCAACATCACGCTGGACAACCTGTTCAACAGCCCGGACGGACTGGCTTTCGACAGTTTCGGCCGGATGTGGATTCAGACCGATGGCAACTTCTCGAACAGCGGCGACTTCGCGGGCATGGGCAACAACCAGATGCTGGTGGCCGACCCGAATACCAAGGAAATCAAGCGCTTCCTGGTCGGCCCCGCGGGCTGCGAAGTCACCGGCATCACCTGGACCCCTGACCGGAAAACGATGTTCGTCAACATCCAGCACCCCGGCGAAAACACCCCCATGGTCGATGTGTCAAACCCGGCCAAATACCAAAGCCAGTGGCCAGCCAACGCGGGCTACGGTGCCGGCGTGCGCCCACGCTCCGCAACCATGTGATCACCAAGAATGACGGTGGTGTGATCGGCACCTGATCCGCCGACAGCCCAAAGCACTTTGAGCTCCGCTCGCCAATAGCGAGTGGGGCTTTTTTGTTTGGACATCGCGACAGACCGATCCGCGAGGAGCTTTGCGCGGCAACCGTTTGGCACGAGCTTTACAGATGAACTGCACGGCAACCTCACGCAACTGTCATGAAGATCACACAGTGGTGAGTCAAGCTGTCAGACCGACGATTCAAGACCATGCCTCCAACGTCCAAGCACACCCTGCCCGTTGCTCTTGCCCTGAGCCTACTGTGCCTGCGTGCGTTCGGTGGATCGGAAGATCCCAGCCCCAGCGAACCCACGTTCGCGCCGCTGGCCCTCACGGTGGTCCATATCAACGACCACCACTCGCAGCTCGACGCGTTTGCCGACACCACGCTCAACCTGGATGGCACCGCCACGCGGGTGGACCTGGGCGGTTTCGCCCGCGTGACCAGCGCCTTCCAGCGTTACGCCAACCGCAGCGACGTGATCAAGCTGCACGCGGGCGATGCCATCACCGGCAGTCTGT
>JAIFNE010000118.1 GCA_020047875.1 Hydrogenophaga sp. | reverse complement strand
GCCTGCAACCAGCCGCTGTTCGACGCCGCTCACAAATACGACAGCGGTACCGGCTGGCCCAGCTTCTGGCAGCCGCTGCCCAAGGCCATTGGCACCTCGACCGACTTCAAACTCATCTACCCGCGCACCGAATACCACTGCGCGCGCTGCGGCGGACACCAGGGCCATGTGTTCAACGATGGCCCCAGGCCCACCGGCCAGCGCTATTGCAACAACGGCGTGGCCCTGGCTTTCGTGCCACAGGGCCAGCCACTGCCCGCCCTGCGAACCTGAACGGACATCACATGACCACATTTGCCATCCCATCCCTTCGCCTGCTGGGCCTGGCTGCCAGCGCCATGCTGGTTCACACCGCGCACGCCGCCAGCGCCACCGCCATCTTTGCCGGCGGCTGCTTCTGGTGCACCGAGTCCGATTTCGAGAAAGTGACCGGTGTGATCGCGGCTGAGTCGGGCTACACCGCGGGCAAGACACCCAACCCCACCTACGAAGCGGTGAGCGCTGGCCAGACCGGTCACACCGAGGCCGTTCGCGTCACTTACGACCCCGCCCGGGTGAGCTACGCGCAGCTGGTCGAATACTTCTGGAAGACCATCGACCCGAGCGAGAAAGACCGCCAGTTCTGCGACGTTGGCAGTCAGTACCGCAGCGGCATCTACTGGGGCAGCGAGGCCGACGCCAGATCGCGCTGGCCAGCCGCGATGCGCTGCAGAAAACCGGGCGATTCAAGGTCATTCACACCGAACTTGCGCCCGCCAGCACCTTCCACCTGGCCGAGAACTACCACCAAGACTATTACAAGAAGAACGCGGTGCGCTACAACTACTACCGCCTGAGCTGCGGTCGAGACATCCAGCTGAGCCGCATCTGGAAGTAACCGCTGGCCGCGGCAGGCGGTTTGCGCGTTGATTGATTCACGTCATGCTGCCCGAGCCAGGGCCGTTGCACACTGAAAAGCATTGCTTTTGCCGGGTGCACTGTGAATGCCGAATCTTCCCGACCCGCCGTCGACACCGCCGTTTTCATCGCCCGGGGCCTGACCAAGGTTTACGGCGAGGGCGCAACCGCGGTGCATGCGCTGCGCGGTGTGGACCTGGACATCCTGCCCGGCGAGTTTGTGGTGCTGCTCGGCGCATCGGGCAGTGGCAAGTCCACCCTGCTCAACATCCTGGGCGGTCTGGATACGGCCACCAGCGGTTCGGCCCGCTGGACACACGCCGGCGAGGTGAACGAGCTGATTGGCGCCAACGACGCCCAGCTCACCCGCTACCGGCGCGATCACGTCGGCTTCGTGTTCCAGTTCTACAACCTCATTCCCAGCCTCACCGCGCGGGAAAACGTGGCGCTGGTCACCGATCTGGCCGCAGACCCGATGGCGCCCGAAGATGCGCTCGCCCTGGTGGGGCTGGCGCCGCGCATGCACCACTTTGTGTCCCAGCTGTCTGGCGGCGAGCAGCAGCGGGTCGCCATTGCGCGCGCCATCGCCAAGCGGCCGGCGGTGCTGCTGTGTGACGAGCCCACCGGCGCCCTTGACTGCGCCACTGGCGTCCTGGTGTTGCAAGCGATCGAGCAGGTGAACCGCGAGCTGGGCACCACCACCGTGGTGATCACGCACAACGCACCGATTGCCGACATCGCCGACCGCGTGCTGCGCCTGGCCGATGGCCGCATCGTGGACACGCGCGTGAACGCGCACAAGTTGCCGGCGGCAGACCTGCGCTGGTGATGCCGGCATGAAGCGGCCATGAAAGCCATCCACACCAAGCTCTGGCGCGACCTCACCCGGCTGCGCGCGCAGGTCGCCACCATCGCCATGGTGGTGGCCATCGGCGTGGCGGGGTTTGTGGGCATGTTTTCGGTGCATGCCTCGCTGCTGGGCGCGCGTGATGCCTTCTACCAGGAGAACCGGCTGGCCGATGTGTTTGCTGGCGTCAAGCGTGCGCCCGAGCATTTGCGCGCGCGGCTGGTAGCCATTGATGGTGTGACCGAGGTGGGCCTTAGCAACGCGATGGATGCTCAGATTGACCTGCCTGGCGTCGTACCGCCGGTCACCGGCCGCTTCATTGGCCTGGACCTGGCGCGCGCCCACGCCGGGCGGCAGGGGCTGAACCGGCTCTCGCTCAAGAGCGGTCGCTGGCCCGAGCGCGACGGTCAGCTCGAAGCCCTGGTGAGCGACCGGTTTGCCGTGGCACGCAACCTCAAGCCCGGGGACTCGGTGCACGCCATCCTCAACGGGCGGCTGGAGGCGGTGCACATCGTGGGCACGGCGGTCTCGCCCGAGTATGTTTTTGCATCCCAGGGCGGCGCCCCCGACGACGAGTTCTTCGGCATCTGGTGGATCGACCACCAGCGCATGGCCACCGCGTTTGACCTGCAGGGCGCGTTCAACCAGGTGGCGCTGGGCGTGGTGCCCGGCGTGCCGCTTGTTGCCGTGATCGAACGGGTTGACGAATTGCTGGAGCCGTATGGCGCGATTGGCGCGACCGGGCGCGACAAACAGCTCTCCAGCAAGATCGTGGCCGACGAGTTATCGCAGCTCAAGGTGATGGGCACGGTGCTGCCGTCGATCTTCCTGGTGGTGGCCATGTTCATCCTCAATGTGGTGCTCAGTCGCCAGGTGGCCACGCAGCGCGGCCAGATTGCCGCCCTCAAGGCGTTGGGCTATGGCGATGCCGCCATTGCCTGGCACTACATTCAGTTCGCCCTGCTCATTGCCGGCCTGGGTGTGTTGGTGGGCCTGGGCCTGAGCTTGGCCATTGGCCGCGGCATGCTGAGCCTGTACGACGAGGTGTTCCGTTTCAACCGCCTGGCCTATGTCACCGAGCCCTGGCTGGTGGCCGCCTCGACCGCGCTCACGGCGCTGGCCGCCGCGCTGGGCGCCTGGAGCGCGATCCACGCGGTGGTGCGCCTGCGCCCGGCGCAAGCCATGCAGCCGCCGGCGCCGCCGCGTTACCGCGCCACGCTGATCGAGCGCGTTGGTCTGGGCGCGCGGGTGAGTACCGGCGCGCTGATGGTGATCCGCAATTTTGAGCGCCGCCCGCTGCGCGCCGCCTTCACCGTGGTGGGCGTGGCGCTGGCGGTGGCGCTGCAGATTTCTGGCGCGTTCTGGCTGGATGCGATTGCCCACATCGTCGATGTGCAGTACCGGCAAGTGCAGCAGGGCGATGTGCTGGTGAACTTTCACCGGCCGGTGCCGCTGTCGGTGGCGCGCGATTTGCAGCGCCTGCCGGGTGTGATCGACGCCGAACCGTACCGCACCGAGATGGTTCGCGTGCGTTTCAACGGCCACACGGTGGACACCGGCCTGATGGGCATCGGCGCCGATGCGCGGCTGATGCGCGTGGTCGACGAGACGCGCGGCGCGGTTGCCATGCCGGCGCAGGGCGTGGTGCTGTCGGCGATGCTGGCGCGCGAGCTCGGCGCCCGCGTGGGCGACCGGGTGCGGCTGGAATTCCGGCTCTGGAGCCAGACCCAGACCGAGCTGGAGGTGGTGGATATCGTGCAAACCATGTTCGGCAAGCTGGTTTACATGTCGCTCGATGCGATGAACCGCGCGGCTCGCGACGGCCAGGGCGCGGCCGACGCGGCGCTGCAGGTGGACCCGCTGGCCATGGACGCCTTCTGGGCCGCGGTCAAGCGCGCGCCGCTGATCAACTCGGTGTTTGACAAAGCGGCCTCCATGGCGAGTTTCAACCGCACCACCTCGCGCAACATGGGCGTGTTCAGCGGCATCCTCACCTTGTTTGCCGTGGCGATGGCGGTGGGCATCATCTACAACGCGGCGCGCATTTCGCTTTCCGAGCGCGCCTGGGAGCTGGCCAGCCTGCGCGTGCTGGGCATGACGCGCGCCGAGGTGTCGGTGCTGTTGCTGGCCGAGCTCGGTGCCGAGCTGCTGCTGGCGTTGCCGATCGGGGCTTTCCTGGGCTGGGGGCTGGCCACGCTGATGATGTCGCTGATGTCGTCGGATGCGATCGACTTCCCGGTGGTGATCGAGCCCGCCACCTACGCCTCGGCAGCCTTCATCGTGCTGGCCGCCGGCGTGGCCAGCGCGCTGCTGGTGCGGCGCAAGATTGACCGTCTGGATCTGGTGGCTGTGTTGAAGGTACGCGAATGAACGACAAGACAACTTCTCGCCGTTGGGGGCGAACCCTCGGTATCGCGTTCGGTGTGGCCGCGCTGGCTGCTCTGGTGTGGTGGGTGTACCAGCCGCGAGCGCTGCTGGTTGAGGTCGCCCAGGTGAGTACCGGCCGCTTTGAGCAAGTGATTGAGGAAGACGGCCGGCTGCGCCCGAAGAGCCGCTATGTGATCACCGCGCCCACCCAGGCCGAGCTGCAGCGGCCCACGCTCAAGGTGGGCGATGCGGTGCGCGTGGGCGATGTGGTGGCGGTGCTGCAACCGGTATCACCGCAAATGATCGATGCGCGCACGCGCGATGTCTTGTCGCAGCGCATAGGCACCGCCAATGCCACGAGGCAGGCCGCCAGCGCGCAGGCGCAGCGTTTGCAGACCGCGCTGGCCCAGGCCGATCTGGAGGCCGAGCGCGCCACCAAGCTGGCGCAGGACAACTTCATTTCAGCCTCTGCGCGCGACCAGGCCCAGCTCGCCCAACGGGCTGCGCGCCAGGCACTCACCGCAGGTCGCGCCGAACTCGCCGCCGCCGACTCCATGCTTGCCGAGGCGCGCGCCGCGCTCACCCGCTCCGAGCCGGTTCCCGGCACCCGCGCCGCTGGACTGTGGTCGCTGAAAAGCCCGGTGGATGGGCAGGTGCTCAAGCTCCACCTGGACAGCGCCGCGCCGGTCAACGTAGGCCAGCCGCTGCTGGAGCTGGGCGACCTCGGCGCGCTGGAGGGGGTGATCGATGTGCTCTCGGGCGAGGTGGCGTCGATCCGGCCGGGCGCAGCGGTGCAGCTGTTCAGCGGTGCGCGCGCAGCCCCACTTCCCGCGCGGGTTGATCGCATCGAGCCGGTGGCATTCACCAAGGTCTCAGCGCTGGGCATCGAAGAGCAGCGGGTGAACGTGATCGTGAGTCTGGATGACGGCGCGGCAACAACCCTGGGTCTGGGCGATGGCTTTCGTGTGGACGCCCGCATCGTCACCCTGGCGCAGGACGACGCGTTGCTCGCGCCCAGCGCAGCGCTGGTGCGTGACGGCTCGGGTTGGCGCGTGTTCGTGATCGATGGTGGCAAGGCCCGCGCGCGTGCCGTCACGGTCAGAGACCGCAACGCGGACCAGGCCTGGATACAAGACGGCTTGAAAGCGGGCGAGACCGTGCTGCTGTATCCCGGCAGCATGGTCGAGGACGGGCAGGCGGTGAAGCAGCGCGCCACTGCGTCTGGCGGCTAGCCGGCTACAACCAGTATTCCCACTGGCGGGAAAACCACTCCTTCAGCCGAAGCGGCAGCCCGCGGCGCAGCCAGTCTTCCAGCACCACCGCCTTGGAGGCCGCAAGGTCGCGGGCAAACAGCGCCTGCACCTGCTTGCCGAACGCTTCGCCCAGCACCACGGCATTGAGTTCGTGGTTGTGCAGGAAGCTGCGCCAGTCCAGGTTGGTGGAGCCCACAGTGGCCCAGACGCCGTCCACCAGCGCCACTTTTGAATGGAGGATGGCGCCCTGTCGTTCGTAAATTTTCACCCCGGCGCGCAGCAGTCGCTCGTAGTAGCTGCGGCCGGTGTGAAACACCAGCCACGAATCCGTTTCGCTGGGCAGGATCAGCGTGACGGCCACACCGCGAGCCACCGCCGCTTCCAGCGCGTCGAGCAGTTGCGGGTCTGGGGCGAAGTAGGCGTTGGTGATCTGCACGCTGGTCTCGGCCGCGCCAATGGCCGACAGCAGCGTGGCGTAGATCTGGCTGTAAGGCTCATCGGGCGAGCTGCCGATGGCGCGTACCACCAGCGAGCCCGCCTGCTCGGGTGGTGGGAACCAGTTGCGTGGCGCCAGCACCGGGCCTTTCTGCGAGGCCCAGCTGGCCAGAAAAAGTTTTTGCAATTCCGCCACCACCGGGCCTTGCAGCTGCAGGTCGGTGTCGCGCCACGCCAGCTCGCCCTGCTTGGGCGTGCGCGTGGAGCCCCCCGAATACACGCTGCTGATGTTGATGCCGCCGAGGAACGCCGTGTGTCCGTCCACGATCAGCAGCTTGCGGTGGTTGCGCTGGTTCAGCTCCCAGTCCTTTCGCGCCATCAGCGGGTTCAGCGGATTGAACTCCAGCACCACCACACCGCTGTCGGTCAGGCGCTGAAACAGCGCAGGCGGTGTGCCGATGGTGCCCACGCTGTCGCGGATCAGGTTGACCTGCACGCCTTGGCGCTGCTTGTCGATCAGGGCCTGCACGAAGCGCTGCCCGACGGCGTCGTCATCGAAGATGTAGGTCTCCATGTGGATGTGGTCGCGCGCACCAGCAATGGCGGTGAGCATGGCCCGGTAGGTGGCGGGGCCGTCCTGCAGCAGCTGCACCGCATTGCCGGTGGTCAGCGGCCCGCCCGCAATCGCTTCCTCCAGCGCGAGGTGGCGCTCGAAGATGCCGGTTTCCGGGCTGTGGCTGGCGAGCCGGTCGAGCACGGCCTTGCTTTGCGCGGCCGACAGCGGGCCACGGGCACCTTGCAAAGACACCGGCGGGTGGGGTGCGGTGGACAGGCTGGGCACGATGCGCGGCAGGTTGCTGCAGCCACATGCCAACAGCAGACCCAGCACCAGCAGCAGGGTGCCCAAACCCAGCCAACGCTGCGGTTTCGCCATGGCCGCTCCTCAGGGCTGGGCGCTCACGCGCCCGACCACATGGCCACGCCGTGGGCCACCGGCCACCGTGCCGCCTCCGCACGGGCCGAGAGCACCAACGCCATCAGCAGCGTCAACAATCTCTGGATCATGCGGCGTGTCCTTGCCCATGGGAGGCGGTCATGGTGGGAGGGTGAGCACAACAAGGGTGTTGTGGTGTCTGCAAATTACGCCGTCCTCAGCGGACTCGTCGGTGCGCTGCCGAACACAATTTGGTCGACCCGATGCGTATGCTGATTGCCCATCTCCTCACCCTGTCTGCACCGCATGCGCCCACTCAGCCGCCACACCGAACGGCACCGAACCGATCGCATTGGCTGGCTGCGCGCCGCTGCGCTGGGCGCGACGGGCAACCGACCCGCCGTCCGAGACGCGAGAACTCGCCGCCCTCTGCACCGGGCGCGGTCGTCAGCAGTTATCCGCAGACGCGGCCCATGCCGTGGGCCGTCTCACCCAACGGCATCCTCAGAACATGGGGCGGCTCATCCCACCCGAAAGCGCCTGTCGCACCACACGCTTGTGGCCGGCGGATCGTGAGCGGTGCTCACAGCACCAGCCGCTGCGCGTAACCCGTCATCTCCAGGTAGCCGCGCCCCACGCGCTGGCCCTGGGCATCCAGCAGGTCGGAGAGCCCTTCCCAATACACCGTACCAGTGCTGCTGCGACTGTCGAGTTCTTGCGCGTCGAGCAAAGATTTCACGGTGAAGCGGCCAGCGGGGGTGTCCACCTGCCACTCGACGGGATAGCGCGCGTTGGTGAGTGGGCTGGTCCAGTGGCGTTGTGGGGTGAAGCGCACTTGGCCCGTTGCGAAACTGCGCGCGCCCAGTGGATCGTTTGCTGCGACCTGTGTGCGGTAGGAGCCGCCGGCCCACAGCGCGCTGGCGTCGGCGCGGCGCAGTTCGAAGGCGGTGAGGCTGTCGCCGTTGGTCAGATTCATGCCGATCCAGTCCCAGCCCACGGCATCGGGGTGCAGGATGGCTTCGCTCCACTCGTGGTCCAGCCAGGCCTGGCCTGTCACCGCGAGGCGCTGGCCGCGCAGGGTGAGCGTACCCTGCACCGCGAGCTGCGGGTGGGTCACATAAAAGCTGGCCTGCGCCGGGTTGGGCCCCTTGCGCGAAAAGCCCTGGTCGCCCTGCAGCAGGATGGCCTGCGTGGGCGTGGCGCGCAGCGACATGGCGAAGCCCTCGGCCACCACTTCGGTGCGGTATGAACCGTCGCCTTCGCCGTCGCCATGGCGCTCAATGAACCAGTCGCGCAGCACCACCTGCAAATCGTCAACACGGGCGAACACGCCGCGTTCGCGCTGCCGTGGGGGCGCGCCGTTCCAGCGCGCGATGCGCTGGTCGTGCAGCAGGGCGCCACCTTGCAGGTCGGTGATGGC
>JAIFNE010000102.1:4300-12619 GCA_020047875.1 Hydrogenophaga sp. | reverse complement strand
ACACCCAGGCGTTGGTGATGGGTGTTGGCGTTCCCCAAGGGCACCAATCGGGCTGCGGGGCGCCCGTGGCGGGCGATGATGAACTCGCGTTCGGTGCCTTGTTCCAGGCTCTCGACGAGGCGTGAGAGGTTGGTTTTGGCATCGAGCATGTTGACGGCTGGCATGGCGTACATCTCCCGAGGCAGGCCGAAGCGGCTGCACTTAGCTAAGTGTAGTCAGATTGCTGGTCGGCTGGCGGGGTTGAAACGCTCAGGGTGGGGCTGGTTGGGGCGCCTTGAGCGGCGTGCCCAGGCTGCGCAGCACATCGCGCACCAACTGCACCCGGTCTTTGACCTCGGGCAGGGCGCGCTCGATGCGCAGTTTTTCGTTGCCGGCCAGTTTGATGTGTTTGTTCTTCTGGATCAGGCCGATGATGGCCATGGGCTCGACCGGTGGGTTGGGCCGGAAGGTGATGAGGGTCACGCCCGGGGTGGCGTCGACCTTGATCACGCCGAAGGGGGCGCTGATCACGCGCAGGCGGTGCACGTCAATCAATGTCTGGGCCTGGGCCGGCAGTTTGCCGAAACGGTCGACGATTTCTTCCAGCAACGCGTCCACCTGGTCGGCGGTCTTGGCGGTGGCGAGTTTTTTGTAGAACGACAGGCGCAGGTGCACGTCGCCGCAGTAGTCGTTGGGCAGCAGGGCCGGCGCGTGCAGGTTGATGTCGGTGGTGACCGACAGCGGCGACAGCAGGTCCGGCTCCCGGCCCGCCTTGAGCGAGCGCACCGCTTCGCTCAGCATTTCGTTGTAAAGCTGGAAGCCCACCTCCAGCATGTTGCCGCTCTGGTTTTCGCCCAGAGGTAAAAGCCCGAGCCCAGCTCTTCCATTTGCTGAATGGCGTCCAGCCGCTGGCTGGCCTGTTTGGTCAGGCCCTCGATGTCGGGGACCATGAGGTAGGCGTAGGCCTGGTGGTGGCTGCGGCCGACGCGGCCGCGCAACTGGTGCAACTGAGCCAGGCCAAACTTGTCGGCCCGCGCCATCACGATGGTGTTGGCGGTGGGCACGTCGATGCCGGTTTCGATGATGGTGGAGCACAGCAGCAGGTTGTAGCGCTGTGCCACGAAATCGCGCATCACCCGCTCCAGCTCGCGTTCCGGCATCTGGCCATGGGCAATGGCAATGCGCGCTTCGGGCAGGATTTCTTCCAGCTTCTGCCGGCGGTTTTCGATGGTGTCCACCTCGTTGTGCAGAAAGTAGACCTGACCGCCTCGCTTGAGCTCGCGCAGCACCGCCTCGCGGATCACGCCGTTGCTCTCTGAGCGCACAAACGTTTTGATGGCGAGCCGCCGCTGCGGCGCGGTGGCGATCACGCTGAGATCGCGCAGCCCTTCGAGCGCCATGCCCAGCGTGCGCGGAATCGGCGTGGCGGTAAGGGTGAGCACATCGACCTCGGCGCGCAACTGCTTCATCTGCTCCTTGTGGCGCACGCCGAAGCGGTGCTCCTCGTCGATGATGAGCAGGCCGAGGTCTTTGAACACCGTTTTTTCCGACAGCAGTTTGTGGGTGCCGACCACGATGTCGACCGAGCCGTCGGCCACGCCCTTGAGCGCGGCGGTGATCTCTTTCTGTGAGCGAAAACGGCTCATCTCGGCGATCTTCACCGGCCATTTGGCGAAGCGGTCTACCAGCGTCTGGTAATGCTGTTCGGCCAGCAGCGTGGTGGGCGCCAGCAACGCCACTTGGCGCCCGCCAGTGACCGCCACGAAGGCGGCGCGCAGGGCGACCTCGGTTTTGCCAAAGCCCACGTCGCCGCAGACGAGGCGGTCCATCGGACGCGGGCTGATCATGTCTTGAATGACGGCGTGGATGGCGGCGCGCTGGTCGGCGGTTTCTTCAAAGCCGAAATCGTTGGCGAACACCTCGTAGTCCTGCGCCGAGTAGCGGAACGCGTGGCCCTGGCGCGCGGCGCGGCGGGCGTAAATGTTGAGCAGCTCGGCGGCGGCATCGCGTACCTGCTCGGCTGCCTTGCGCTTCGCTTTTTCCCACTGGCCGCTGCCCAGCTTGTGCAGCGGCGCCTCGTCGGCGCTCACGCCGGTGTAGCGGCCGATCAGCTGGAGCTGGCTCACCGGCACATACAGCACCGCCTTGTCGGCGTATTCGAGGTGCAGAAACTCCATCAGCGCGGGCGTGCCGTCGGGGTTTTTGTCGCCCATGTCCATGTTCACCAGGCCGCGGTAGCGGCCGATGCCATGGGCGTTGTGCACCACCGGGTCACCGAGGTTGAGCTCGGAGAGGTCTTTGATCAGTGCATCAACGTCGCTGACCTGTTCCTGTTTTTTGCGCCGGCGCGTGGTGGGGCTGGTGGCGAAAAGTTCGGTTTCGGTGACGAAGTCGAGGCCCTGCTCGACCGACGAAAAGCCCATGGTGAGCGCCGCGGTGGCAATGCCCAGCTTCTCGCTGCTCGCCTGGAAAGCGGCCAGCGAGTCGAACGCGGGCGGGTTGACGCCGCTGGCGCGCAGAAAATCGAGCAGGCTCTCGCGCCGGCCTTCGCTTTCGGCCAGCACCAGAACGCGGTGAGCGGTGTTGCGAAGGTGAGCCTGCAAGCGGGCAAGTGGGTCTTCGGCGCCACGCACCACCGACAGATCGCCCAGCGCCTGCGCAAACGCGTTGTCGGCCACGTCTTGCAGCGCACCGTGTGCCGCGGGGAGGTTGGGGGCATGGCTCCTGATGGCGAGCTGGGCGTGGGCATTGGCCTGGGTGTAGAACTGTTCGGCCGACAGGAAAAGCGATTCGGGCGGCAGCGCCGGGCGGTCCGGGTCGCCCTTGACCAGGCGGTAGCGGTCTTGCGTGTCTTGCCAGAAGCGCTGGAAAGCGGGTTCCAGGTCGCCATGCAGCACCACCGTGGCCGCGCCGCCGAGGTAGTCGAAGACGGTGGCGGTTTCTTCAAAGAACAGCGGCAGGTAGTACTCAATGCCCGCGGTCGCCACGCCGTTGCCCATGTCTTTGTAGATGCGGCTTTTGGTCGGGTCACCATCCAGCAGCTCGCGCCACCGGCTGCGAAATTTGGCCCGCGCCGCGTCGTCCATCGGGAACTCGCGCCCAGGCAGCAACCGCACCTCGGGCACTGGATACAGGCTGCGTTGGCTGTCGGGGTCGAAGGTGCGGATGCTGTCGATCTCATCGTCAAACAGATCCACGCGGTAGGGCACCAGCGAGCCCATGGGGAAGAGGTCGATCAGGCCACCGCGCACCGCGTATTCGCCCGGGCTCACCACTTGGGTCACATGCTGGTAGCCCGCCAGCGTGAGCTGGGCCTTGAGCCGGGCCTCGTCGAGCTGCTGCCTGACCTTGAAATGGAAGGTGTAGCCCGCCAGAAAGGCGGGCGGCGCGAGCCGGTACAGCGCCGTGGTGGCGGGCACCAGCACCACGTCGGCGCTGGCTTCGCTGTGCTGCGCCTGGCCGCGTGAGTGAATGCGCCAGAGCGTGGCCAGGCGCTCGGAGATCAGGTCCTGGTGCGGCGAGAAGCTGTCGTAGGGCAGGGTTTCCCAGTCGGGAAACAGGGCGCAGCGGATCTCGGGCGCGAAAAAGCCAATTTCGTCAATCAGGCGCTGGGCATCGGTGGCGTCGGCGGTGACGATGGCCGTGAGGCGGCCGGCGGCCTTGTCGCGCTGTGCCAGTTGGGCCAGCAGCAGGGCGTCTGACGCACCAACCGGGCGCGGCATCGTGAAGCGTTTGCCGGGGGTGAGTTTGGGCAGGTCCATGGTGGGTGTGGCGCTGGCGGCGGACTGGGAGGTAGACGGCGGGCCGCCATGACAAAAACCCCCCATCGCGTCAGACGGGGGGTGTGAGGGCCTGATTCTAAAATGCCGGGTGCCCATGCCTGCTGTTGCTTCCCCGTTGCCCCCTGGCGCCGCTCCCTCCGCCGAGCGCTGCTTTGCCTTGCTGCCCTGCGCCGGGGTGGGCGCGCGCGCTGGCGGGGACTTGCCCAAGCAGTACCAGCCGGTGCTGGGGCAGCCGATGGTGATGCACACGCTGGCGGCGTTTCAGGCGGTGCCGCGCGTGACCCATGTCTGGGTGGTGGTGGCGCCGACCGATGGTTTTTGGCCTGTGGCCCATCCGGCCGTGTCGCTGGCCCGGTGCGGTGGCAACAGCCGGGCCGGCAGTGTGTTCAACGGCCTGCAGGCGATGCGCGACGCCGGCGCGCGCGCGACCGACTGGGTGCTGGTGCACGATGCGGCGCGCTGCCTGATCACCCCGGCCCAAATCACGGCGCTGATGGACGCCTGCGAGCCCGATCCGGTGGGCGGGCTGCTCGCGCTCAAGTTGCCCGACACACTCAAAGCCGAGGCGGCCGGGCGGGTGGTGGCCACGGTTGACCGTGGCGACAAATGGCTGGCGCAGACGCCACAGATGTTTCGCCTTGGCCCGCTGCAGGCCGCGCTGCAGGCCCAGGCCGCGAACGGTTTCGCCGGCGTGACCGACGAGGCCAGCGCCATGGAGCTGGCCGGCCACGCCCCGCTGCTGGTGCCCGGCAGCGCACAAAATTTCAAGGTCACCTACCCGGAAGACTTTGCCCTGGCCGAGGCCATTCTCAGGAGCCGTGCATGAGCCTGTCTGTGTCTTCTCTGGCGTGGTCGCTGCGCATTGGCGAGGGCTGGGATGTGCATGCGCTGGTGCCCGGGCGCCCGCTGATCATCGGTGGCGTGTGCATTCCGCACCGCCTGGGGCTGCTGGGGCATTCGGATGCCGATGTGCTGCTGCACGCCATCACCGATGCGCTGCTCGGTGCGGCCGCGCTGGGCGACATCGGTCGCCACTTTCCCGACACCGATCCCGCCTTTCAGGGCGCCGATTCCAGCGCGCTGCTGGCCGAGGCCGCGCGGCGCGTGCGCGCAGCCGGTTTCGACATCGTGAACCTGGACAGCACCGTCATCGCCCAGGCCCCCAAGCTCGCGCCACACATCCCGGCCATGGTGGCGCAAATCGCGCACACGCTGGGGGTTGCGCCGGGGCAGGTGAACGTGAAGGCCAAGACCGCCGAACGGCTGGGTCCCGTGGGTCAGGAGCTTTCGATCGAGGCGCGTGCCGTGGTGCTGCTGGCCGCGGGCACACGGCCGGCCTGAGCCGGCTCCTTGCCTTTGGCCGTGGTTTTGCCCAGCGGTGGCGCCTTGCGCATCTTGATGTGGGCCGACAGGCCGCCGGTGCTGCTGTTGGCCAGCACAAAACGCCCACCCATGCGGATCAGGGCCCGCTCCACGATCGACAGGCCCAGCCCGGTGCCCGTGGCGGCGCTGCGCGAGGCATCGCCGCGAAAGAACGGCTGCGTGAGCTGACCCAGAATCTCCGGGCTCACGCCCGGGCCGTGATCGCGCAGCTTGATCAGCACCGAATCGTCTTTTTCCTTGGCGGCGATGTCGATCTTTACCGTGCCCGTGACCGGGTCTCTGCCGTAGCGCTGTGCGTTCTCCAGCAGGTTGGCGAAAACGCGCTGCAGCTCCACCGCGTCGCCCAGCACCCAGGTGTTGGGCGGAATGCTGATGGTGACGTGTGTGCTCGGGTCGGCGCCGAGCGCAAACGCGGCCGCGTCCACGGTCTGGTTGAGGTGGACGCGGTCGGGCGTCAGGTTGTCGGGTCGCGCGTAATCGAGGAATTTGTCGATGATCGCGTTCACCTGCTCGATGTCGGCCGCCATGTGTTCGCGTGCCTGCTCGTCCGCCACACTCATTTCGGTCTCCAGCCGCAGCCGCGACAAGGGCGTGCGCAGATCGTGGGAGATGCCGGCGAGCATCAGTGTGCGGTCCTGCTCGATCTTGGACAAGCGTTGCGCCATGCGGTTGAAGCCGATGTTGACCTCCCGGATCTCGCTGGTGGCCACCGCCTCGTTGAGTTGACTGGATTCAAAATCGCCGTCTCGGACGCGACCGGCGGCGAATGAGAGCTTCTTCAGCGGATGGTTGATCAGGCCCGCAATGGCCGCAGCACCGGCCAGCGAAAGCAGGGCCGCCGTGCCCAGCCAGATGAGCCAGGTGGTGCCCGCGACCGGCCCGATGCGCGACGGGTCGGTGAGCAGCCAGTAAGGGTCCTCGTCGATGGAGAAACCAATCCACAGTCCCGCCTTGCCGTTGACCTCGCGCGCCACCACCGTATCGGGTCCGAGCTGGGCGCGCAGGCGCGCGCTGACATTGCGGCTGAGCGAGTCGCGGTCGTAAAGCAGGTAGTTGTCGCTGGGTTCGCGCGGTGCGATGCGCAGGCCTTCTTCATCGGCCAGGGTTTTGATGAGGGACACGCGCGCAATCGAGTCCGAATGCACCAGCGCGGCGCGGCTCAGGTTCACCAGCGAGGCGAGTTGCTGCGCGCTTTGCAGCGCGCGTGGCTCGTACTCGAGCGCGCGGAACGTCTGCAGCCAGGCCATGATGCAGCCCAGCAGCAGCACGGAAAGAAAAAAGAAAGTGCGCCAGAACAGGCTGACACCCCGGCTGGCCCGAACATCCAGCGGCGCGGGCGCGGTCTCGAGATCGCCGGGGTGCGTTTCGAAGGAAACGCGCGACTCCAGGTCAGACATCAGGCGCTTCCGTCGGGCACGAACACATAGCCCACACCCCACACTGTCTGCAGGTAGCGGGGCGAGGCAGCGTCTTCCTCGATCAGTTTGCGCAGGCGCGACACCTGCACATCCAGGCTGCGGTCAAACGGCTCGAACTCCCGTCCGCGCGCCAGCTGGGCCAGCTTCTCGCGCGACAGCGGCTGGCGCGGATGCCGCACCAGCGCCTTGAGCATGGCGAACTCGCCGGTGGTCAGCGGCAGATCGGCGCCATCTTTGCGCAGCGTGCGCAAGCTCAGGTCGAACTCGAAGGGGCCAAACTTCACCACCTCCTGCTCCTGCGATGGCGCCCCCGGCACCTCGGTGGGTGGCCGGCGGCGCAACACCGCATGGATGCGAGCAAGCAGCTCGCGCGGGTTGAAGGGCTTGCCCAGGTAGTCGTCGGCACCCACCTCGAGGCCCACGATGCGGTCCACATCTTCGCTTTTGGCGGTAAGCATGATGATGGGTGTGCGGTCGCCGTTGGCGCGCAGGCGCCGGCAGATCGACAGGCCGTCCTCCCCCGGCATCATCAGATCGAGCACGATGAGATCAACCGATTCGCGCTGCAGCACCCGGTTCAGCGCCTTGCCATCCTCGGCCAGCATCACCTCGAAACCCTCCTGCATCAGATAGCGGCGCAGCAGATCACGGATGCGGACATCGTCGTCAACCACCAGAACTTTGTCGGGTCGGGCGTTGGGTTGTGGCATGGGAACAACTTCCAAAATTTGTAACAGCAGTCATTCTGGCAGCGCCAAGTGCTTGTCACGCCACGTTTTTTGTTTTGTTGACAAGCTGTTACAGATGTTGCGCTGCGTCCCGGCTTGCCGACGAGGCCCAACCTCGCACAATGCGAGGAAAACTCTATCCACGCGAGCGCAACATGAACATGAAACCGACGGATGGGTGGCTCTTTTTTCTGCTGGCCTGTTTCTCGCCCTGGGTGATGGCCCAGAAGGTCGAGGGACGACCGCCCCCGGGCAGCGCCGACGCGCCGTTGCTGGTCTTGCCCATCTCGGCACCGGAAGAAGAGCACCGCGGCGCAGCGGGACTGCGAGATGTGCTGCGCCAGCCTTATGAGGTCACCCAGGCGCTGGGCAGCCAGCCTCACCGCCTGACCCCCGAAGAGCGTCAGCGTCTGCGCGAGCAATTGCGAAGCCAGCCCGACGGGGTTGTGCTGAGGGGCAAGCCATGAGCAAGGCCGGGTTTTCTTCGCGCCGTTCCCGCCCGTTGGTGCGCGCGGGGTGGCTAATCTGTGCCGCCTGGATCTGGTCGGCCCAGGCGCAGGCCGACACCCCCGCCACGCCGGCGTTGCCGCTGAACGTGGTGCACATCGCTGCCAGCGGTTTCATGGAGGTGCAGCAAGACTGGCTGACGATGCGGCTGACCACCACCGAAACGGGCCCCGACGCGGCCACGGTGCAAAACCGCCTCAAGGTGGCGATGGAGGTTGCCCTTCGCGTGGCGCGAGCGCAGGCCCAGCCGGGTGCGCTGGAGGCGAGTTCGGGTCGTTTTTCCATTTACCCGCGCTACAACACCAGCGGCAAAATCAACGGCTGGCAGGGCACAGCCGAGTTGCTGCTGGAGGGCCGCGACGTGGCGCGCATCAGCGAAACCGCCGGCAAGATCGCCACGCTCACGCTGGAGGGCATGAATTTCAGCCTGTCGCGCCAGGCCCGGCAGGCGCTGGAGTCCGAGGTGCAGGCGCAGGCCATTGAGCGATTCAAGGCGCGCGCTGCCGAGGTGGCCAAGGGCTT
>JAIFNE010000102.1:0-4254 GCA_020047875.1 Hydrogenophaga sp. | reverse complement strand
CGCCCGTGCCGGTGGAGGCGGGCAAGAGCACGGTCAACGTCACCGTGTCGGGCAGCATTCAGTTGCGCTGACCGGCAACTGGCCATCGAACGGCGAACAAAAGGGCCCGCATCGCGGGCCCTTTTTGCTGGGTGGTGGGTAGCGCCGGTGTTGCGGCTGGCTTACTGGGCGGTCCAGCCGCCGTCCATGTTCCAGGCCACGCCGCGCACGTTGTTGGCGGCAGGCGAGCAGAAGAACACCGCCAGCGCGCCCAGCTCTTCGGGCGTGGTGAATTGCATTGAAGGCTCTTTTTCGCCCAGCAGGCGCTTCGTGGCTTCTTCGCCAGACAAGCCAAGCGCCTCGGCTTTCGCGTCCACCTGCTTTTGAACCAGTGGCGTGAGCACCCAGCCGGGACAGATCGCGTTGCAGGTGACGCCGGTGGTGGCGTTTTCCAGGGCGGTGACTTTCGTGAGGCCCACCACGCCGTGCTTCGCGGCCACATAGGCCGACTTTTCTGCGGAGGCCACCAGCCCGTGCACCGACGCTACGTTGATGATGCGGCCCCAGTTCGCCTTGAGCATCGCCGGCAGCGCCAGGCGGCTCGCATGGAAGGCGCTGCTGAGGTTGATTGCCATGATCGCGTCCCATTTTTCCGTCGGGAAGTTCTCCACTCGCGCCACGTGCTGAATGCCGGCGTTGTTCACAAGAATGTCCACCCGGCCGAATCGTTCCGCAACAAAGGCCATCATCGCCTCGATCTCGGCGGGCTTGCTCATGTCAGCGCCGTGGTAGGCCACCTGGGCCCCGAGCGCGGCGATTTCTTTTTGCGGCGTTTCGGTGTCACCGAAGCCGTTGAGCACGATGTTGGCGCCCTGGCGTGCCAGGGCTTTGGCAATACCCAGGCCAATGCCACTGGTGGATCCGGTGATGAGGGCGGTTTTGTTGGCAAGCATGAGACAACTCCAGTTCCATTACGATCGGTTGAAAGACGTTCGGCCGATTATCGCGGACGCATTTTTCACCCCACCGCCGCCCGCCATGTCCGAACCCACCCTGCAATTTCTGCCCGTCGGCGAACCCGCAGCCAACACCGGTGCCCCCCGGCGCATGGCCTACTGGGATTGGCCCGCCGCTGCCGAGGGTAGCAATCATTTGGTGATCTGCGTACACGGCCTGTCGCGCCAGGGCCGCGACTTTGATGCCCTGGCGCAGCATTTGCAGCCCCACTGCCGCGTGATCGCGGTGGACGTTGCCGGGCGCGGTCACAGCGACTGGCTGGCCGACCCCATGGGCTACCAGGTGCCGACCTACGCTGCCGATCTGGCCGCGCTGATCCTGCAGCTTCGCTCGACCAGCCCCACGCTGATGATCGACTGGGTGGGAACCAGCATGGGCGGCCTGATCGGCATCGCACTGGCCGCGCAGCCCGCGCTCGGCTTGCGCCGGCTGGTGCTCAATGACGTGGGGCCGGTGCTGCAGTGGGAAGCGTTGCAGCGCATCGGTGGCTACCTGGGCCGCAACCCGTCGTTCGACAGCGAGCAGGCCGCGGTGGACTACCTGGCGTCGATTTCCACCGGTTTCGGGCCGCACACGCCCGAGCAGTGGCTGACGTTGTCGCGCCCGCTGCTGCGCCAGCGCGATGGCCGTTGGTGGCTGCACTACGACCCGGCCATCGCCGTGCCTCTGCACGCCACGCTGGCCACCGACCCCCAGGCCGGGCAGCAGTGGGCGCGCGACAGCGAGGCCTTGCTCTGGGGTTTGTTCGATCAGATCACCGCGCCCACGCTGCTGCTGCGCGGCGCCGACTCGGATCTGCTCACGGTGGACACCGCCCAGCGCATGGCCGCCCGCGGGCCGCGCCCCCGCTGTGTGTCGTTTCCGGGCGTGGGGCACGCGCCAACGCTGATTGCGGCCGACCAGCGCGAGGCGGTCAGCAACTTCCTGCTGGCCAACTGAGGGCTGGCGTGCCATGGGCCCCAAGCGCAAGACCGCCGCCAGCCGGGACGCCCTGATCGAATCGGGGCCTGAGCAGGCCGCCGCGCCTGGCCAGCAGGAGCCGCCGTCGGCCATCGTGGCCGCCACCCAAGCCGGCCTGCCGCAGCAGCCGCAGGCCCTGTCCCGCGCGCGGGCTTTTGCCGAGCCCTTGCTGGCCAGTGAGCAGCTGGATACCGGCGAGAACATCCTGGAACACGCCGATGCGGTGGCCGAGATCCTGCGCCAGATTGGTGGCTCGGAGGCGATGCAGGCCGCCTCGTATCTGGTCTATGCCTGTGAGCACCTGAACCGACCCCAGGAGGTGATTGCCAAAGCGTTCGGGGAAACCTTCGCGGCGCTGGCGATGGAGACCACCAAGCTGGTGCAACTGCAGCGCCAGGCCCGCATGAAAGCCGCTCAGGCGCAGGCCAAAAAGAGCGAGGAGCGCGCCGCCGCGCAGGATGCCGCGGTGCAAACCGCCTCGCTCACCAAGCAGCCGGTTTCGGAGCTGGCGGCCAGCCAGACCGAGAACGTGCGCAAGATGCTGCTGGCGTTCTCGCGCGATCTCCGCGTGGTGATGCTGCGCCTGGCTTCGCGCCTGCAGACCTTGCGTTTTTATGCCGCCACCAAAGGCGATCCCGGGACGGCGCTGGCCAGCGAGTCGCTCCATGTGTTCGCGCCGCTGGCCAACCGCCTGGGCATCTGGCAGATCAAGTGGGAGATGGAGGATCTGGCGTTTCGCTTCCTGGAGCCGGTCACCTATCGCGACATCGCCCGCATGCTCGACGAGAAGCGCACCGAGCGCGAAAGCCATGTGGAGCAGGTGCGTCAGGCGCTCCAGGTTGCGCTCATTTCGCAGGGCGTTGCCGCCTCGGTGCAGGGAAGGCCCAAGCACATCTACAGCATCGTGAAGAAGATGCGGGGCAAGGGGCTGGATTTCGACCAGGTGTTCGATATCCGGGCGCTGCGCGTGGTGGTGCCCGATGTGGCCGCCTGCTACGCGGCGCTGGCCCATGTTCACGCGCACTTTGTGCCGCTGCCAGCCGAGTTCGACGACTACATCGCCAAGCCCAAGCCCAACGGCTATCAGTCGCTGCACACCGTGGTGCGCGATGGGGAAGGGCGCGCCTTCGAGATTCAGATCCGGACCCAGGCCATGCACGACCATGCCGAATACGGCGTGGCCGCTCACTGGGCCTACAAAGAGGCTGGTGCCAAGGGCTACGCCGGTGTGTCGGCTGGCTCGACCTACGACGCAAAAATTGCGGTGCTGCGCCAGCTGCTGGCCTGGGAGCGCGACCTCAGCGGCGCGGCCAGCGGCCTGTTTGACGACCGCATCTACGTGCTCACGCCCGATGCGGCCATCGTCGAACTCCCGCAGGGCGCCACCGCCGTCGATTTCGCCTACACGGTGCACACCGATCTCGGTCACCGCTGCCGTGGTGCCCGCGTGGACGGCGCGATGGTGCCGCTCAACACGGCGCTGCAAAACGGTCAGACGGTGGAGATCAACGCGGCCAAGGAGGGTGGCCCCTCGCGCGACTGGCTCAACGCCGAGCTGGGTTACCTGGTCAGTCACCGTGCCAAGAGCAAGGTCAGGGCCTGGTTCAACGCCCAGGCCATGGAGGAGACCGTGGCGCGCGGACGCGAGGCGGTGGAGAAACTGCTGCAGCGCGAAGGCCGCACCGCGCTCAAACTCGACGACCTCGCCACCGGCATGGGACTCGCCTCGGCGCAGACGCTGTTCGAGCAGGTCGGCAAGGACGAACTCTCGCTGCGCGCAATTGAGATTCATCTGCGTCCCCCAGAACCGTCGCCCGCAAGCCCCGAGCTGCCACCCTGGCTCACCAGGCCGCGCCGCAGCGCGGTCAAGGCCGATGCTGGCGTGCTGGTGGTCGGTGTGGGTGCGCTCATGACCCAGCTGGCCAAGTGCTGCAAGCCCGCGCCGCCCGATGAGATCGGCGGGTTCGTGACGCGCGGCAAGGGCGTGAGCGTGCACCGCGTCGACTGCCCCGACTTCGCCCATCTGCAGCGCAAAAGCCCGGGGCGATTGATTGAGGTGCAGTGGGCAGGCGGTGGCCAGAGCGACGGCGATGTGGCCACTTACCCGGTGGATGTGGCCGTGGAGGCGGTGGATCGCCCGGGTTTGCTGCGCGACATTTCCGACGTGTTCGCGCGCGAAAAGATGAACGTGATCGGGGTCCAGACGCAGTCGGTGCGCGGCGTGGCCTGGATGACCTTCACCATCGAGGTGGCCAGTGCGCGACACGTGGGGCGCGCCATGGCCGTGGTGGGCGACGT
>JAIFNE010000104.1 GCA_020047875.1 Hydrogenophaga sp. | reverse complement strand
AACTGCATGGGCGCAGGGCTGGAGATTGCAAGCTGCTGCGACATTCGCCTGGCTGCGGCCTCGGCCCGCTTTGGCGCGCCGATTGCCAAGCTCGGTTTCCCGATGGCGCCGCGCGAAGCCCGGCTGGTGGCGCGCGAGCTGGGCAGCACCGTGGCTCGGTCCATGCTGCTCGAGGCTTCGGTGTACGACGCGCCCGCGCTGCTGCGCTCGGGCTTTTTGACCGCCGTGGTGGCAGACGCCGCGCTGGTCAGCGAGGCCGCCGCGCGTGCCCAGCGCATGGCCGCGCTGGCCCCTCAGGCCGCGCGCCAGAACAAGCAAACACTGCGCCGCTGGCAGCGCGAGGGCGTTGACGATGCGCCGTGGGCCGATGCCTACCGCTACGCGGACAGTGCTGAGCACCGGGAGGGCATTGCAGCCTTCCTGGGCAAGCGCCCCGCGGTGTTCTGAGCTTTTCTAACCACTACGCACCGGTCTCGCTTCACCGTTTCCAGTATGAACAACCACAACCTGTTCACCGCCCTGCGCGCGGCCTTCCCGGCCGATCTTGACCGGACTGCGGTCGAAACTGCGGACGACTCAACCCCGGCGCTGAGCTACAGCTGGCGCGATCTGGAGCGTGCCAGCGCCATGCTGGCCAATCTGCTGGACTCGCTGGGCCTGCCACCCGCCTCGCGCATCGCGGTGCAGGTGGAGAAGTCGGTCGAGGCGTTGGTGCTGTACCTGGCCACACTGCGCGCCGGCCATGTGTTCCTGCCGCTCAATACTGCGTATCAGAGCGCCGAGGTCGAGTACTTCATCGGCAACGCCGAGCCCGCGGTGGTGGTGTGCAGCCCGAGCCAGTTTGGCTGGGTCAGCAAGATCGCCTTCACCGCCGGCACGCGCCACGTGTTCACGCTGAGCGAGAGCCGCACCGGCAGTCTGCTGCAGCGCGCCGCGCCCATGAGCGACCGCCACACGCCCGCGGTGAAGGACCAAGACGACCTCGCCGCCATCGTCTACACCAGCGGCACCACCGGCCGCAGCAAGGGCGCCATGCTGACGCACGGCAACCTGCGCAGCAACGCCGAGGTGCTCAAGACCTACTGGGGCTGGCAGCCCGACGACGTGCTGATCCACGCGCTGCCGATCTTCCACGTGCATGGCCTGTTCGTGGCGATCCACGGGGCGCTGATCAATGGCAGCAAGATGTTCTGGATGTCGAAGTTCAGCCCCAAGCTGGCGATCCGAAAATTTTCGGAGGCCACGGTGTTCATGGGCGTGCCCACGCTCTACACCCGCATGCTGGCCGAGCCCACACTCACGCCACAGCAGGCGGCGCCCATGCGGCTGTTCGTCTCAGGCTCGGCGCCGCTGCTGATCGACACCTTCAACGACTGGCAAGCGCGCACCGGCCACACCATCCTGGAGCGTTACGGCATGAGCGAGACCGCCATGCTGACCTCCAATCCTTGCAGCGCCGACACGCGCTTTGGCGGCGCCACCCAGCGGCGCGGCGGCACAGTGGGCTTTCCGCTGCCCGGTGTGGCGCTGCGCGTGATGGGCGACGAGGGCGAGGCGGTGCAGCCGGGCGAGATCGGCGGCATTCAGGTGCGTGGGCCCAACGTGTTCAAGGGTTACTGGCGCATGCCCGAGGAGACCGCTGAAGCGTTCACCACCGATGGCTTCTTCAAGACCGGCGATGTGGGCCGCATGGACGAACGCGGCTATGTGCACATCGTGGGCCGCAGCAAAGACCTGATCATTTCTGGCGGCTACAACGTGTACCCCGCCGAGGTCGAAGGTTTTATCAATGAGCTGCCTGGCGTGGTGGAAAGCGCGGTGGTGGGCGTTCCCCACCCCGACTTCGGGGAGGTCGGGGTGGCGTTAATCGTGGCCCGCCCTGGCGCACAGCCCAACCCTTACCAAATGCTCGCCCTGCTCAAAACACGCCTGGCCAACTTCAAGGTTCCCAAGCGCTGCTTCGTGGTGCCCGAGCTGCCGCGAAACACCATGGGCAAGGTCCAGAAAAACCTGCTGCGCGAGCAACACAAAAACGCATTTACCTGAAGCAAACGTGTACTTTTGGGTCAGCTCGGCAGTGCGCGACCCAGAGCGGAGCGCCGCGCAACCGGCGCCGCCGGCGTCACCTCAAAACCAGAACCGGAATGTGAGAATGTGTCAGCACCTGCTGGGTCTCGCTGCCCATCAGAAGTCGCTTGATGCCCCGGCGGCCGTGCGAAGCCATCACAATCAGGTCGCACTTGTTGCGTTTGGCGGCAGCGATCACCGCCTCGGCGATCAGGTCGGACTTCACCGTCACCGCCTTCACCTTCACCTCGCGCAATTGCCCCGCCGCCTTCACAGCGTTCACCGCCGTCAAGGCCTCTTCGTTCCACTGCTTTTCAATCCGCGCCACCTCGGCCGCAGCCAGTGCCATGCCGCCTTCAAAGTAGGTTTGCGGGTAGCGCGGCACCACCTTCAGTGCAACCACCTCGGCACCGGTGAGGTCTGCCAGATCGATGGCGTGCTCCACAGCCAGCTTGGACAATTTGGAGCCGTCGGTGGCAACGAGAATTCGCTTGTACATGGTGTTCTCCGATGAGTCGTTTGGGTTTTGTGCTTCGAACCTAGACTAGCCTATCAAACGCCATGTCAGCCCGGTTGACTTAAATCAAGCGCATGAAATCCGACCTGAATTACGCTCATCAGATGAACCAGGCCGTCACCGCGTCCCCGTTGGCGCTGCCCGGCGCAAGCCCAACTGCGCGCGCGGCGCTGGATGCAGCCGGTGTTTTTGGTGCGCACCGCGGTCCGTTGAGCGTTACCGACAATTTCGAGGTGCTCGACGACCCGGTGGAGCAGCAAGACTTCACCACCGTCACCCATGCCGATGGCCATGCCCAGGCCGAATCGGTGCTGATGGTGCAGGGCATGTACTGCGCGGCGTGTGCCGACACGGTGGAATGCGCGCTGCAGGGGTTGCCCGGGGTGCAGAGCGCGCAGGTTCACGCGGCAACGCGTCGGCTTACCGTGCGCTGGGATCCGGCGCTCACCCGCATGTCGCACCTGGCCCAGGTGGTCGGCTCCACCGGCTACCGGTTGCTGCCGATGGCGCAGGCCCTGTCGGTCAGCGAGCGCCTGCGCGAAACCCGCCAAGCCCTGTGGCGCCTGTTCGTGGCGGGCTTTTGCTCCATGCAGGTGATGATGTACGCATGGCCCGCCTACGTCGCTCAGCCGGGCGAGATGTCGGCCGACATCGTGCAGCTGCTGCGCTGGGCGAGCTGGGTGCTCAGTCTGCCGGTGGTGTTCTTTGCCAGTGGCCCGTTCTTTCGCAGCGCCTGGCTGGATCTCAAGCGCGGGCGCGTGGGCATGGATACACCGGTTTCGGTGGGCATTTTGGTGACGTTTCTGGTCAGCTCGGCGGTCACCTTCGACCCCACGGGTCCCTGGGGCGAGGAGGTGTGGTTCGACTCGCTCACCATGTTCGTGTTCTTTCTGCTCGGCGGTCGTTACCTGGAATTCAAGGCGCGCGACCGCACCGCGGGTGCACTCGACAGCCTGATGAACCGGCTTCCGCAGACCTGCTATCAGCAGGCCGCCGATGGCAGTTTTCGAACGGTGTCGGTGCGCCGGCTGCAGGTGGGCGACACGGTGCGGGTGCTGGCCGGCCAGGCGTTTCCGGGCGACGGAGTGGTGCAGAGCGAAAGCGCCACGGTGGACGAGGCCTTGCTCACTGGCGAGTCGCATCCGGTGCTGCGCTGGCGCGGGGAGTCGGTGGTGGCGGGCAGTTACAACCTGGGCGGTCCGGTGCTGGTGGCGGTGGAGCGTTTGGGGCGCGAAACCCGTTTTGCACAGATCGTTGCACTGATGGAAAAGGCGTCTACCGAAAAGCCTCGGCTGGCCATTCTGGCCGATCGCATCGCGGCGCCTTTCCTGGTGATGGTGCTGCTGGCCGCTGCGCTGGCGGGGTGGTATTGGTGGCAGATCGATCACACCAAGGCGCTGTCGGTGGCGGTGGCTGTGCTGATCGTCACATGTCCGTGCGCGCTCTCGCTGGCCACGCCAGCTGCCATGCTGAGCGCGGCGGGCGCACTCGCGCGGCGAGGCATTCTGGTGCGCCGCCTGCAGGCGTTTGAGACGCTGGCCGGCATCAATGCGGTGGTGTTCGACAAGACCGGCACGCTCACGCACGATCGGCTGGCGCTGTCTTCGGTGGCGGTTCGTCCGGGCAGTCAGGCGGCCGATACGCTGGCGCTGGCCGCTGCGCTGGCCGCGGGTTCCCTGCATCCGGTGTCGCGCGCGATCGTGCAGGCGGCTGCGGAGCAGGGCGGCGAAGGTGTTGCGCCGGCGCTGACCGCGGTGCAGGAGTTGGCTGGGCAGGGCATGCAGGCAGATCGGGCGGACGGGGGTTGGGTAAAGCTGGGGTCGGCTGCATTCTGTGGCCTGAGTGGCGGCCCGGCTGGCGATGTGCAGGACGATTCCCCGTGCGCCCATCTGGTTGACGAGCGTGGCTGGCTGGCCACGATCCGCTTGGAAGAGGGTGTGCGTGCGGACGCCAGAGAAGCGGTGGAGAAGTTGCGCGAGCTGGGTGTGCAGACCTGGCTGCTGTCTGGCGACCGGCCCGCTGCGGCGCAGCTGGTGGGCGCGGCCGTTGGGGTGGACCATGTCATTGCTGGCGCCAGCCCGGAGCAAAAGCTGGTCGAGGTGGTGGGCTTGCAGGCCAGCGGTCTGCGTTTGGCGATGGTGGGCGATGGCCTCAACGACGGCCCGGTGCTGGCCCGCGCCGACACATCTTTCGCGCTGGGTCACGCCGCGCCGCTGGCGCAGGCACAGTCTGACTACGTGATCCAGGGCGGGCGGGTGATGGATGTGGTGCACACGCTGTGCCTGGCCCGCGACACCATGCGCATCGTGCGCCAGAACTTGATCTGGGCCGGGCTCTACAACGCTGTCGCCGTACCGTTGGCGCTGCTTGGGTACATGCCGCCCTGGCTCGCGGGGCTGGGCATGGCAGGCAGTTCGTTGCTGGTGATCCTCAATGCCTTGCGGCTGGCGGGCAAGGTGCCCACCGGGGCTCGGGACACCGAAGCGCCGGCGCTGGTGGCCGACTGATTTTTTTTGCTGCGCATCTTCGCTGAGAACCACACCCATGGACATTCTCTATTTGCTCGTGCCCCTGTCGATCGTATTGGTGTTTGTGGTGATTGGCTTGTTCTGGTGGGCGCTGCAGGCGGGCCAGTTCGACAACATCGAGCGCGAAGGCGAGCGCATCTTAGAGCGTGAGGAAGACCGCATAGTGGGCCGCGATTGACTTAGGTCAAGGCGATGGTTGTCACACACTGTGACACTCCCCCCGTGACATTCACGAGGAGTTCTTTATGTCGGTGACAACAAAGACCAGCCAGCCGGCGGTCTACAACGATGGGGTAGTACGCGGCTTTGCCGTCATGTCCGTGATCTACGGCGTGGTGGGTATGCTGGTTGGCGTGATCATCGCGGCTCAGCTTGCCTGGCCCGAGCTCAACATGGGCGTGGAGTGGCTGGTTTACAGCCGTCTGCGCCCGCTGCACACCAGCGCTGTGATTTTCGCTTTCGGTGGATCGGCATTGTTTGCCACCAGCTACTACGTGGTGCAGCGTACCTGCCACACGCAGCTCTTTGCTGGCAAGCTGGCTTGGTTCACGTTCTGGGGCTGGAACGCCATCGTGCTTTCGGTTGTGATCACGTATCCGTTGGGCCTCACCCAAAGTCGTGAATACGCCGAGATGATCTGGCCAATCGACTTGTTCATTGCTGTGGTGTGGGTGGCTTATGCCATCGTGTTCTTCGGCACGGTCGGTATCCGAAAGGTGCGCCACATCTATGTGGCCAACTGGTTCTTTGGTGCTTACATCATCACCATTGCCCTGTTGCACATTTTCAACAACCTGGTCATTCCGACCAGTGCCACCCACTCCTACTCGGCCTATGCCGGTGTGCAGGACGCCATGGTGCAATGGTGGTACGGCCACAACGCGGTGGGCTTCTTCCTGACCGCCGCCTTCCTGGGCATGATGTACTACTTCATCCCCAAGCAGGCCGAGCGCCCGGTGTATTCGTACCGGCTGTCCATCGTTCACTTCTGGGCGCTGATCTTTACCTACATGTGGGCGGGTCCTCACCATCTGCACTACACCGCGCTGCCCGACTGGACGCAATCGGTCGGGATGGTGTTCTCGCTCATCCTGCTTGCGCCCAGTTGGGGCGGCATGATCAACGGCATCATGACCCTGTCGGGTGCTTGGCACAAGCTGCGTGACGACCCCATCCTGCGCTTCCTGATCGTGTCTCTGTCGTTCTACGGCATGTCCACATTCGAAGGCCCGATGATGTCCATCAAGACCGTCAACGCTCTGTCGCACTACACCGACTGGACTGTGGGCCACGTTCACTCTGGCGCGCTGGGTTGGGTGGGCTTGGTTTCGATGGGATCGCTGTACTACCTGATTCCCCGTCTGTTCGGCCAGAAGAAGATGTATTCGGTGCCCGCGATCGAAATCCACTTCTGGGTGGCCACCATTGGCATCGTGCTGTACATCGCCGCGATGTGGATCGCTGGTGTGATGCAGGGTCTGATGTGGCGCTCGGTCAACCCCGACGGCAGCCTCACCTACACCTTTGTCGAGTCGGTCAAGGCCACCTTCCCTTTCTATGTCATCCGCCTGGTGGGTGGCGTCCTTTACCTCGGCGGCATGCTGGTGATGTTGTGGAACGTGATCATGACCATGCGCCAGGGCCGCGTCGTTGACGTCCCGGTTCTCGCTGTCAATCCGGCCCACGCCTGAGGAGTCTTCAACATGTCCAATAACGAAAAACCCGTCGGTCACGCCCGTATCGAGACCAACAACTTCCTCATGATCGTGCTGATCACGCTCGTGGTCGCGGTTGGTGGTCTGGTGGAAATCGTGCCCCTGTTCTTCCAGAAGTCCACCACGCAGCCGATCGAAGGCCTCAAGCCCTACTCAGCGCTGCAGCTGGCCGGACGCGATGTCTACGTGAGCGAAGGTTGCTACAACTGCCACTCGCAAATGGTTCGTCCGTTCCAGGCAGAGACGCTGCGTTACGGCCCTTACTCGGTCGCGGGTGAATATGTGTACGACCGGCCCTTCCAGTGGGGCAGCAAGCGCACCGGTCCTGACCTGCACCGCGTGGGCGGCCGCTACAGCGACGAATGGCACCGCATCCACCTGATGAACCCGCGCGATCTGGTGCCTGAGTCCAACATGCCCGCGTATCCGTGGCTGGCCACCAAGGTGGTGGACGAAACCCAGCTGCCCAAGCGCATGGAGGTGCTGCGCACGCTGGGTGCGCCCTACACCGACGAGGAAATTGCCGGTTCGATGGAAGCTGTCAAGGGCAAAACCGAGATGGAGGCGGTGATTGCGTATCTGCAGGTGCTGGGCATCCACCGCAGCGCGCTCACCTCGGCGCCAGCAGCGCAGGCGCCTGCCGAGTCAGACACCTCGGTGGCACAGGTGAAACCTGCTGCCGCAGCCCAATAGGACGGGAGCGCGCCATGGAAATCAACGACATGCGCAGCATCGTGACCGTGATCAGCCTGCTGGCCTTCGTCGGCATTCTGGTCTGGGCTTGGTCGAAAAAGAACCAGGCCGACTTTGACGAAGCCGCCCGACTGCCTTTCGGTGACGACTAACCCCCTCACCGCCACAAGAGAACCATCATGAGTGACTTCACCAGCGGATTCTGGAATATCTATGTGGCCGGGCTTACCCTGGTCAGCATCATTGCTTGCTTGATCCTGCTCTGGATCAGCGGCACCACCAAGGCGGCCACGCTGCATGACAACACCACCGGGCACGTGTGGGACGGCGATCTGAGGGAAATGAACAACCCGCTGCCCAAGTGGTGGGTGTATCTGTTTGTCATCACGGTGGTCTTCGCGCTCGTTTACGGCTTGCTGTATCCCACCTTTGGCAAGTTCCAGGGCTTGCTGGGCTGGTCGTCAACCGGCCAGCACACCGCCGAGGTGGCCAAAGTAGAAGCCACCATTGCGCCCATCTATGCGCGGTTCAAGGACATGACGCCAGAGGCCATTGCGGCAGATCCCCAGGCCAAGGCCATTGGCGAGCGCCTGTTCATGAACTATTGCGCCCAGTGCCACGGTTCTGACGCTCGCGGCGCCAAGGGCTTCCCCAACCTGACCGACAACGACTGGCTCGGCGGTGGCACACCAGAGGCGATCAAGACCGCCATCGCCAACGGCCGCAATGGCGTGATGCCACCCATGGCTGCAGCTGTTGGTGGCGCAGAGGATGTGCTCAACGTGGCTCACTATGTTCTCAGCTTGGCGAACACGCCGCACGACCCTGTCCGTGCGGTACAAGGCAAGGCCAAGTTCGCCAGCTGCGCGGCTTGCCACGGCGCCGACGGCAAGGGGTTGAGCGCCATCGGCGCGCCCAACCTGACCGACGGCATCTGGCTGCATGGCTGGGGCGAAGAAGCCATTGTTCGTGCAGTCAACAACGGCATCAACAATGCGATGCCGGGCCAGGCGGCGCTGCTCAACGCCGACCAGATCAATGTGCTGGCTTCGTATGTGTGGGGCATGTCCAACAAGCCCGCCAACTGATGCCATGCCCGACTCATCCACCCATTGCGCGTGGATGAGGCCAGTGGACTGTTCCACCACCCCGACTTTTTCTGCCAGACCACGCCTGTGACCACCGCCTCCGATTCCAGCGCCAGCCGCACCCCCGTTCTGCCGGTTTCGGGAGGCGAGGGAGGTGACGAACTCGTGTCTCTTTACGAGTCGCGCGACAAGATTTATCCCCGCTCGGTCTCTGGGGTTTTTTCCCATTGGCGCTGGGTCACCGTGTGGATCACGCAGCTGGTGTTTTATGGCATACCGTGGCTGCAGTGGAATTCCCGCCAGGCGGTGTTGTTTGATCTTGAGGCCAGGCGCTTCTATATCTTCAACCTGGTTCTCTACCCTCAGGATTTCATCTATCTCACCGGTTTGCTGGTGATTTCGGCGCTGTCGCTGTTCCTGTTCACCGCGATCGCGGGGCGCCTGTGGTGTGGCTATGCCTGCCCGCAGACGGTTTACACCGAAATCTTTCTCTGGATCGAGAAGAAGGTGGAGGGCGACCGGTCGGCACGCATGCGGCTGGACAAGGGCGATCTTTCCGTAGCCAAGTTCGGAAAGAAATGGCTCAAGCACGCGCTGTGGATCGGTTTTGCGCTTTGGACTGGCTTCACTTTCGTGGGTTACTTCACGCCCATTCGGGAGCTGGCCGCGTTGAGTCTGGCGGCTTCCCTCGGTCCTTGGCAGCTGTTCTGGATCGGCTTTTACGGCTTCGCTACCTACGGCAACGCCGGCTTCATGCGCGAGCAGGTGTGCAAGTACATGTGTCCGTATGCGCGCTTCCAGAGTGCCATGTTCGACAAAGACACCATGATCGTCACCTACGACGAGAAGCGCGGTGAGCCCCGCGGTGCCCGTTCCAAGAAATCCGATCCCACCGCGATGGGTCTTGGGGACTGCGTTGCTTGCACACTGTGCGTACAAGTCTGCCCCACTGGGATCGACATCCGTAACGGCCTGCAGTACGAATGCATTGGTTGTGGCGCCTGTATCGATGTGTGCGATGAAGTGATGGACAAGGTAGGCTACCCGCGGGGACTCATCAAATACTCGACCCAGAATGGGATGGCTCAGGGTTGGACCACGGCGCAGATGATCCGCCGCGCTTTTCGCCCGCGCGTGCTGGTCTACTCCGGCATCTTGCTGACGATCACACTGGCGGTGGGAGTTAGTCTGTTCACGCGAACACCGCTGCGGGTCGATGTGATCCGCGATCGCGGAGCACTTGCGCGCGAGGTGGAGCAGGGCCGTATCGAAAACGTGTTCCGCCTCCAGGTGATGAATGCGACAGAAAGCACCCAGCGTTACGCGATCACGGTCGGTGGCTTGCCCGGTATCGAGATTGCGTCGGCGTCCGAGGTGGAGGTGCTGCCCACCGAGGTGCGCTCTGCGGTGCTGCGTGTGCAGGTGCCGCCCGGTGTGGCGGCAACCGGCTCACACCCGATCAGGTTTGAAATCCGCGCCATCGGCGACGCCTCGGTTCAGGTGACGGAGAAGGCGGCTTTTCTCATTCCGCGCTGAGACTGACCGCCAAGTCCTTTTAAGCCCAGTTCTGGAGACCGTTCATGAGCAACACGCACCCCACGCCATCCCCGCCGAACACCGACATTCCCTGGTGGCGAATTCCTCAAGTGGTGTTCGTCCCGGCGCTTTTGCTGCTGGGCGTTATTGCCACCTCTACCATGGTGGTCATTTCCTCCATGGATCAGGATCCGGTGCTGGACAAAGCGGTCTATGAGCGGGAGCTCAAGGCGGCACAAGCACTTCAGGGTCAGGCAAGAATTGATGCCTTGATGGCTGTGCAGCCGGCCCAGCAGGGCCGCAATCACGCGGCATCTCCCTTGGTGCCGGCCGATAAATGAGCAATTCGCAACATCAACATACCCAAGAGGGTGGCCGCCAGGCGAGCGGCAGCAACAGGTGGTCTCAGCGCTGGATGTGGATCGTCTGGCCGGCATTTCTGGTTGCTGCGGTGCTGGAGATGGTGGTGTTCGCGCTGGTCGATCCCGGCGATCTGCATTGGTTTGGACAGCCGGTAACCCTTTCGCGGGAAGCGGTCTACACCTTGGCATTCTTCGTGTTCTGGGGCGCGACCATGGTGTCCAGCGCGCTCACCACCTTGCTGGCCATGTCGGCTTTCGAGGTTAACCGCTGCCCGGTCCCGCCGGACCAGCGTCCAGACTCCTGTGCAGGCAACCGCCCCTGTGATTGAGCGCGGCGGCATTTTCATAGCGGCAACTTCCGCCGCACTGCCCAGCTTGGAGATCGGCTGACCCTAGGCGCCGGTCTCACCGACGGCTTGGCGGATTCACAATCTGCTGTAGCCCATCGGTTCTTTTGATGAGCACGTAGCGCTGCTTCACCTCGATGATGCCGTCTTCCACAAACTTGGAAAACGTCCGGCTCACCGTTTCCAGTTTCATGCCCAGGTAGCTTCCGATTTCTTCGCGTGTCATTCGCAGAATCAGTTCAGATTGAGAAAACCCTCGTGCGTGCAGGCGCTGGACCAGATTGAGCAGGAATGCGGCCAGCCGCTCTTCTGCGCGCATGCTGCCCAACAGCAGCATGACGCCATGGTCGCGAACGATCTCGCGACTCATGATCTTGTGCATGTGGTGTTGAAGCGTGGTGAATTCGCGTGAAAGCGCCTCCATCTGGTCGAATGGCATCACGCAGACTTCAGCGTCTTCCAGGGCAATCGCATCGCACGAGTGGTGGTCGCTCACGATGCCATCCAGCCCCATGATCTCGCCCGTCATCTGAAAACCGGTCACCTGATCCCGGCCATCGGCGGTGGTCACGCAGGTCTTGAAGAACCCGGAGCGCACCGCGTAGAGCGATGTGAACTTGTCTCCCGTGCTAAACAGCGTGGATCCGCGCTTAATGCGCCGGCGGCTGGAGATCACGCTGTCCAGCTTTTCCACTTCCTCGGCGTTCAGCCCCATCGGCAGGCACAGCTCGCGCAGGTTGCAACTCGCGCAAGCCACCTTGATGCTTTGGACGTCCATTTTTCTCTCCGATTGCCCCAATTTGGCGTTGCAAACGCCCCAAAAATCCGCTCGAGCTTAACCCATGGGGTTACCGATGCCCGCGTTTCCCGCTGTGAAAACAGCGGCAAGCCAGCCCTACTGCCTTAGCAAGCCTTGATGAAGATCAAGGGTTGCCAGCAAGGGCTGAGGCACAGTCCCACATCCCACGGAGATTGCCCAGTGACCCACGCCATACCCAGCGACCTGCTCAAGCGGTTCGACGTCCCCGGCCCTCGCTACACCTCATATCCCACGGCCGATCGGTTTGTTGAGGCGTTTGGCGAACCGGACTACATCCAGGCTCTGGAGCAGCGCCGCGCCGGCTCGCTGGCGCTGCCGCTGTCCCTGTATGTGCACATTCCGTTTTGCGAGTCGGTTTGCTATTACTGCGCTTGCAACAAGGTGATCACCAAGCATCACGAGCGCGCGGCCGAGTACCTGCGCTACCTCTCGCGGGAAGTCGAGTTGCAGGTGGCTCATTTTGGTCAGGGTCACGGTGTGTCCCAGCTCCACCTGGGTGGGGGAACGCCAACGTTCCTCTCTGATGCCGAGCTGGAAGACCTGATGGCCATGATCCGGCGCAACTTCACGCTGGTGCCGGGCGGTGAATATTCGATTGAGGTGGACCCCCGTACCGTGACAGACCAGCGGCTGCAGACCCTGGCCCGGCTCGGCTTCAACCGCTTGAGCTTTGGCGTGCAGGACTTCGACCCTGCGGTACAAAAAGCCGTGCACCGGGTTCAACCCGCCGAACAGGTGTTCAAGCTGGTGGAAGCCGCGCGAAAAATCGGGTTCGAGTCGGTCAACGTCGACCTGATCTATGGGTTGCCGCTTCAAACCCCTGAGTCGTTCGCGCGGACCCTGGCGCAGATCAATGCGCTTCGCCCCGATCGCATCGCCCTCTATGCCTATGCGCATCTGCCCACTCGGTTCAAGCCGCAACGCCGCATCATCTCTGCTGAGTTGCCCAGTGGGGGGGACAAAGTGGCGATGCTCTCGGCCTCGCTCGACGCATTGCTCGACGCTGGCTATGTGTATGTGGGTATGGACCATTTCGCGCTGCCCACCGATGCCCTGGCCGTGGCCAAGCGCCAGGGTCGGCTGCACCGCAACTTTCAGGGCTACAGCACCCAGCCCGATTGCGACCTGATTGCGCTGGGCGTCTCCGCCATCGGGCGCATCGGCCCCACTTACAGCCAGAACGCCAAGACGCTGGAGGAGTACTACGATGCGCTGGACCAAGGTCGCCTGCCGATCGTGCGTGGCCTGGCCCTCACACGCGACGACATTCTGCGCCGTGCGGTCATCATGGCCATCATGTGTCAGGGTGAGCTGCATTACGAATCCATCGAGCTCGGGCACCTGATTGATTTCAAGCGATATTTCGAGCGTGAGTTGGACTCGTTTCATGAATTCGAGGAGCAGGGTCTGGTGTCACTCAGTGAGACTGGTTTGAAGGTGACCCCTGCGGGGTGGTATCTGGTGCGCGCGATCGCCATGGTGTTCGATAAGAACCTTCAGGTCGATCAGGATCGCGCCCGTTTCTCCAAAATCATTTGATGCCCCCGGCCTGAGGATCGCTAAGCAAGCGGTATGCAAACTTCGATGGCGCTCACCGCCCTGTTCATGGGTGTGGCAGGTGGTCCGCACTGTGTGGCCATGTGTGGTGCCGCCTGCGCCGGCATCAGCCGTGCGGCGGGGGAGCGGGGCGCGCAAGCCCTCTGGACTTTCCAGCTCAGCCGCATGGTGGGCTATGCCCTTTTTGGTGCGTTCGCGGCGGGCTCGGTGCAAGGCCTGGCCTGGCTGGGTACCAACACGGCGGTGCTCCGCCCGGTCTGGACCATGTTTCATGTGGCGGCCCTACTGCTCGGTGCGGCCCTGATCTGGCGGGCACGGCAGCCCGCGTGGATCGATCAGCTCGGCCAGACGGTCTGGCGCAAGGTGCGCCCGGGCTTGTCTGGCCTCGGGCAGCGTGCGCCGCTGTTGCTGGGTGTGGCCTGGGCGCTCATGCCTTGCGGGTTGTTGTATTCGGCGCTTCTGGTGGCCTCGTTGTCTGCCAGTGCGTGGGAGGGCGCGTTGATCATGGCGCTGTTTTCAGCGGGAACCTCGCTGTCGCTCACAGCAGGCCCCTGGCTCCTGCTCAGGCTGCGCGGCGGCCGCTCTGGGGCCTGGGGCATTCGGCTCGCCGGCGTGGCGCTCGCGATCACCTCCGGCTGGGCCCTGTGGATGGGCCTGACCGATCCCAGCGGGCTGTGGTGCGCCTAATCAGGGGCGGGGCTTGCGCGCCGGCAGGGTTGCGAGCAACAGCCCCAGCAGTGCAATACCAAACGCCAGCGTCTGCAGGCCGGTGAGACGTTCCCCCATGAACACCACACCGATCACCGCGGCGCTGATCGGCAACATGACGGTGAAAACACCGGCCTGAGAAGCAGGCACGCGCTTCAAGCCCGTCATCCAGAGCCAGACCGTCCACACGCTGGCCGCCAGCGCGTAAAACACCAGCAGCGCCCAGCTGGAGCCGCTCACGGCGGAGAAGTCGAAATGCCACGCGGCCCACAGGCCCATGGGCGTGACCAGCGCAAACCCCCACAGATTGATGATGGCTGAAATGCGCTTGGGCCCCAGGCCATCGGTGAGCCGCTTGCCAATCACCACGTAGCTCGCCTCGCAAACCACCGCGGCGAACACCAGCAGATTGCCCAGCAAGGTTCGGTCGATGCCCCAGACGGTTGAAGCAGCTGCCGCCGCAGCGGTTCCAGGGTCGATCTTCTGCAAAGAAAACAACGCGATGCCGATCGCCGCGCAGGCAATGCCGGCCAGACTGCGCCGGCCAATGCGCTCCCGCAGGAACAGCCAGCTCAGCAGCGCCACCACCGCTGGAATGGCCGACATCACCACGCCCGCAGCCACCGCGGTGGTCATGCTCACACCAAGCAGCATGAAGATGGAGAAAAGAAAGTTGCCGAGAAACGACTCAAGGAACAGCAGGCGACGGGTGTGTGCAGACAGCGGCGCCTCACTTGCTGGCTTGCGCAGCCAGCGCCACATGGCCAGCCCGCCAATACCAAAGCGCAGCCAAGCCAGCAGGAAGATCGGAAACACCAGCACCAAGGGCTTGGACAGCGCCACGTAGCTGCCCACCAGCGCCATGCTCAGGCCCAGTGCGGCGAAGTGCCACCAGTGCGGAGAGGGCGCATGAGGCATGGGTGGGATGTTGGTCGACATGGGCGCGAATCATGCACGATGCCAGCGCCGTCGGGCGGGCAGACTGGGTCGGTGGCGCAGCGGTATGGCGAGTTTCGCAATGACCTTGAGCGATCCGCATTGTGAAAATCGCTTTGGTGCGCTGCCGCAAAATTTCTCAATGCAAGAAAAAATATTTTACATAGAGAAATATTGGCCCCAGATCGTTGATTTTGAACAGATAAAAATATGTCTTGTATAAGACATAAGATCTGGACTTGGTCTTCTATAAGACTTACAGTAGATGTAACGGCGGTCGGTGCCAATGCCGTACTGCTGCCACCCTTTTTGCCTTCCATCCAACCCAGGAGTGTTTTCCATGCCCCAATCCCTCACCGAACAACTGAGCCGCCAGCAGCAGATCGAAGCCCTGGAGAAAGACTGGGCCACCAACCCACGCTGGAAGGGCGTGAAGCGCGGCTACTCCGCAGCCGACGTCGTGCGTCTGCGCGGCAGCATGAACATCGAGCACACGCTGGCCAAGCGCGGCGCAGAGAAGCTCTGGGACAAGGTCAACGGCGGTTCCAAAAAAGGCTACGTGAATGCCTTTGGCGCCATCTCTGCCGGCCAGGCGATGCAGCAGGCCAAAGCTGGTCTGGAGGCGGTGTACCTGTCGGGCTGGCAAGTCGCCGCCGACGGCAACACGTCTGAGACCATGTACCCCGACCAGTCGCTCTACGCCTACGACTCGGTGCCCACCATGGTTCGTCGCATCAACAACACCTTCAAGCGAGCCGACGAAATTCAGTGGGGCCGCGGCATTGAGCCAGGCAGCCCGGAGTTCATCGACTACTTCCTGCCCATCGTGGCCGACGCCGAAGCCGGCTTCGGTGGCGTGCTTAACGCCTTCGAACTCATGAAGAACATGATCGCCGCCGGCGCCGCCGGCGTGCACTTCGAAGACCAACTGGCCGCCGTGAAGAAATGCGGCCACATGGGTGGCAAGGTGCTCGTGCCCACGCAAGAAGCCTGCGAGAAGCTGATCGCCGCGCGCTTCGCTGCCGACGTAATGGGTGTCTCCACCATCGTGCTGGCCCGCACCGATGCTGAAGCCGCCAACCTCATCACCAGCGACCACGACGCCAACGACAAGCCATTCCTGACCGGTGAGCGCACGCAAGAAGGTTTCTACCGCGTCAAGAACGGTCTGGAGCAGGCCATCAGCCGCGGCATCGCCTACGCGCCCTACGCCGATCTGGTGTGGTGCGAAACCGGCGTGCCCGACATCGGCTTCGCCCGCGAATTCGCCCAGGCCGTGCAGGCCGCTTGCCCCGGCAAGTTGCTGTCGTACAACTGCTCGCCATCGTTCAACTGGAAGAAGAACCTCAACGACACGCAGATCGCTTCGTTCCAGGAAGACCTGGCCGCGCTTGGCTACAAGTACCAGTTCATCACGCTGGCCGGCATTCACATCAACTGGTTCAACACCTTCCAGTTCGCCCACGCCTACGCCCGCGGCGAAGGCATGAAGCACTATGTGAACATGGTGCAGGAGCCCGAGTTCGCCGCACGCGACAAGGGCTACACCTTCGTGTCGCACCAGCAGGAAGTGGGCGCCGGTTACTTCGACGACGTGACCACCGTGATTCAGGGCGGCTCCTCCAGCGTGAAGGCCCTGACCGGCTCGACCGAAGAAGAGCAGTTTCACTGACATCCCCGAGTCCGCCCCAGAGCGGTTGTAGGAGGCAAGGAGCCCGGGCCAGCCCGGGCTTTTTTCGTCTTGGCTCTTTTGTGTGAAAATTACAGCTCGTTTGACACAGCAAGAGCGAGAAAGGCAATCTGGTTATGACACCGCGAACTCAGGAGATCACCCTCCCGGCCTTCTAGGGCCTGCAGTTCGCGCCTGCCCGATTCCCTTTGACCCACACCAGCGCGGCCCCTGCCGCGCTTTTTGTTTTCTGGACCACCCCATGTTGCACATCACGCTCCCCGACGGTTCCCAACGCGAATTCCCCGGCCCGGTCACCGTGGCCGAGGTGGCAGCCTCCATCGGCAGCGGCCTGGCGAAAGCCGCGCTGGCCGGCAAGATCCCCGCCGAAGGTGGATCCGGCTTCAAGGTCGTCGACACCAGCCACCTCATCACGCAGGACAGCCCGCTGTCCATCGTTACGGCCAAGGACGCTGACGGACTGGAAGTCATCCGTCATTCCACCGCCCACCTGCTGGCCTATGCGGTCAAGGACTTGTTCCCCGATGCGCAGGTGACCATCGGCCCGGTGATCGAGCACGGCTTCTTCTACGACTTCTCGTACAAGCGGCCCTTCACGCCAGACGACCTGGTGGCGATTGAAAAGCGCATGACCGAGCTGGCCAACAAAGACGAGCCCGTGGTGCGCCGTGTGTTGCCGCGCGACGAGGCCGTGGTCTATTTCAAGGGCATGGGTGAGCATTACAAGGCCGAGATCATCGCCAGCATCCCGAGCAATGAAGACGTGTCGCTCTACCGCGAAGGCGGGTTTGAAGATCTTTGCCGCGGCCCCCACGTGCCCAGCACCGGCAAGCTCAAGCACTTCAAGCTGATGAAGGTGGCCGGCGCTTACTGGCGCGGCGATCACCGCAACGAGATGCTGCAGCGCATCTACGGCACGGCCTGGGCCACCAAGGACGAGTTGCAGCAGCACCTGACCATGATCGAAGAGGCCGAGAAGCGCGACCACCGCAAGCTCGGCCGCGAACTTGATCTGTTCCACATCGACGAACACGCTCCCGGGCTGGTGTTCTGGCACCCCAAAGGATGGACGCTGTGGCAGGAGGTGGAGCAATACATGCGCCGTGTGTATCGCGAGAACGGCTACCAGGAAGTCAAGGGCCCGCAGATCATCGACAAGTCACTTTGGGAGAAAACCGGCCACTGGGACAAGTACCGCGACAACATGTTCACCACCGAGAGTGAAAAGCGCGAGTACGCCTTGAAGCCCATGAATTGCCCGGGGCACATCCTGATCTACAAGCAGGGGATCAAGAGCTACCGCGACCTGCCGCTGCGCTACGGCGAGTTCGGCCAGTGCCACCGCAACGAGCCCAGCGGCGGCCTGCACGGCATCATGCGCGTGCGCGGTTTTACGCAGGACGATGGCCACATCTTCTGCACCGAAGAGCAGATCCTGCCCGAGTGCCTGGCCTACACGGCGCTGCTGCAAAAGGTCTACGCGGACTTCGGCTTCAAAAACATCATTTACAAGGTCGCGACGAGGCCCGACGCGCGCATCGGCTCAGACGAAGTCTGGGACAAGGCCGAACACGCGCTGATGGAAAGCCTGCGAGCCTCGGGCTGCGAGTTCGAGATCTCTCCGGGCGACGGCGCGTTCTATGGCCCAAAGATCGAGTACACGCTGAAAGATGCGATCGGGCGCCAATGGCAGTGCGGCACCATGCAGGTCGATTTCTCCATGCCCGAGCGGCTGGACGCCGAATACGTCGGTGAAGATGGTGCGCGCCACCGTCCCGTGATGCTTCATCGCGCCATCGTCGGCAGCCTGGAGCGATTCATCGGCATCCTGATCGAAGAACATGCCGGTGCGCTGCCTACTTGGCTCTCGCCAGTGCAGGTGGCGGTGCTCAACATCACGGACGCACAGGCCGATTACTGTCGGGAAATCGCGAAATCGTTGCAAAATCAAGGGCTTAGGGTCCTAACCGACCTGCGCAATGAGAAAATCACGTATAAAATACGAGAGCACGCGTTGCAAAAGCTTCCTTTCATCGTTGTCGTGGGCGACAAAGAGAAAGAAGCTGGTGCCGTGGCTGTGCGGGCTCGGGGTAACAAAGACCTCGGTGTCATGCCGCTGGAAGACTTTTCCAGGCTCATTGCGGCAGACGTTTCATCCAAAGTTTGAGTTCAAACATCCAGGTTGATGCCCCTGCTGTCGTGGCGAACTTCATGTGCATGTGGGCGGCCGAGGGGCCGCCCTGTCGCCTGAACAGCCCACATCAAGGAAACCACCATAGCTACCAACTTTCGCGACCGCCGCCAACGTGAAGAGCGCGCACACCGACTGAACCGTGAAATCATGGCCCCCGAGGTTCGCCTTAACGGCCCGGAAAATGAGCCGCTCGGCATCGTCAGTCTGTCAGAGGCGCTGCGGATGGCCGGTGAGCTGGACGTGGACCTGGTTGAGATCGCGGCCACGGCCGTGCCTCCCGTGTGTCGCCTGATGGACTACGGCAAGTTCAAGTACCAAGAGCAGAAGAAGGCGGCTGAAGCCAAAGCCAAGCAGACGGTCATCGAGATCAAGGAAGTCAAATTCCGGCCCGGTACCGACGACGGCGACTACAACATCAAGATGCGCAACATCCGGCGCTTTCTGGACGATGGTGATAAGTGCAAGATCACGCTGCGGTTCCGCGGTCGTGAGATCACGCACCAGGATCTGGGCTTGGCTCTGTTGAACCGCATCCGGGACGAGTTGGCCGACTCGATCATCGTGGAGCAGTTTCCCAAGCTGGAAGGTCGCCAGATGATCATGATGATCGCCCCTGGTCGCAAGAAGACCGGTGGCGGTGCGGCGAAACCCGTCGAGGCGGCAGCGCCCTCGACAGGACAGCCGGCAGCCTGAAGGCGGCTGGCGAGATGAACAGCATTGGACTGGCAGGGTAGTCTCCTGTCGGTCCGAGGCGGTGGCTGGAAAGTCAGACGCCGAACCGGAAAGCCGAAAGGTTTTCCATAAAAAGTGGCTCGGGGCCAACAAGTCTGCGGAAGGTTCGCAGCGCCTCACGAGCACAAACGAAAAGGAGCATGAAGATGCCCAAAATGAAGACCAAGAGCAGCGCGAAGAAGCGTTTTCGCGTTCGTCCCGGTGGCACCGTCAAGCGCGGTCAAGCCTTCAAACGTCACATCCTGACCAAGAAGACCACCAAGAACAAGCGCCAATTGCGGGGTTCGGTGACTGTGCATGAGACCAACATGGGTCACATGGCGCAGATGCTGCCCGGCATGGGCATTTGATCAACGACGAACAAAGGAGTCATACATGCCTCGCGTCAAACGTGGTGTAACGGCACGCGCCCGTCACAAAAAAGTTCTCGCCCTTGCCAAAGGTTTCCGCGGTCGTCGTGGCAACGTCTATCGCATCGCCAAACAGGCGGTGATGAAGGCGGGTCAATACGCTTACCGTGATCGCCGCACCAAGAAGCGTGTTTTCCGTCAGCTGTGGATCGCGCGTATCAACGCCGGTGCACGCGCTTGCGGTCTCACGTACAGCCAGTTCGCCAATGGCCTGAAAAAGGCCCAGATCGAGATCGACCGCAAGGTTTTGGCCGATCTGGCTGTGAACGATGTTGCTGCTTTCAACAGCATCGTGGAGCAAGTCAAAGCCAAGCTGGCCGCTTGATTTTCGACCGACCTTTGCCCAGGCTTTGGCCTGGTCGCAGGTCGCGTCGCTCAAAGGGGTTGAGGCTTGAGGGATTTCCCTTGTGGCACTCAGCCCCTTTTTTCTTGGCAATACACACCCATCACCCCATGAACGAGTTGGACGCTTTGGCCCAGGAAGCGCGCGCCGCCTTTGCGAGTGCCGTCGCCCCCGCCGATCTGGAGAATGCCAAGGCCCGTTACCTTGGCAAGGCTGGCCGCATCACCGAGCTGATGAAAGGTCTGGCTACGCTGCCGGTGGACGAGAAGAAGTCGCGCGGTGCTGCCATCAACCAGGCCAAGCAGGCGATTGAGGTCGCGCTGAACGAGCGCCGCCAGGCGCTGGCAGACGCCGAACTCGACCAGCAACTCAAGGCCGAGGCGCTGGATGTCACGCTGCCCGGTCGACAGCGTGGAGCGGGTGGCCTGCATCCGGTGAGTCTCACGCTGGAGCGCATTGAGTCCATTTTCGGGAGCATGGGTTTCGAGGTCGCCGATGGTCCTGAGATCGAGTCCGATTGGTTCAACTTCACCGCGCTGAACACGCCCGAAGACCACCCGGCGCGCTCCATGCACGACACGTTTTACGTGGAAGGTGGCAGCGAGAAGGCGCCGAATTTGCTGCGCACGCACACCAGCCCGATGCAGATCCGTCACGCGGTTGCCCATGTGAAGCGTCACCGCGCAGCGCTGGATGCCGGGCAGGGCATGCCAGAGATCCGCGTGATTGCGCCCGGCCGCACCTACCGGGTCGACAGCGATGCCACCCATTCCCCGATGTTTCACCAGTGCGAAGGCCTGTGGATTGGCGAGAACGTGAGCTTCAAAGATCTCAAGTTCGTGTTCACCGATTTTTGCCGCACCTTTTTTGAATCCAACGACCTGGTGCTGCGCTTTCGCCCCAGTTTTTTTCCGTTCACCGAGCCCAGCGCCGAGATCGACATTCAGTTTCAGAGCGGTCCGCTGGCCGGGCGTTGGCTGGAAGTGGCCGGGTCTGGCCAGGTGCACCCCAACGTGGTGCGCAACATGGGACTGGATCCGGAGCGCTTCATCGGATTCGCATTCGGCATGGGCCCAGACCGGCTGACCATGCTGCGGTACGGCGTGAACGACTTGCGTCTGTTTTTTGACGGCGATATCCGCTTCCTGAGCCAGTTCCGCTGATTCTTTCGGACCGACACGATGCAATTCCCCGAATCCTGGTTGCGCAGTTTCTGCAACCCACCGATCTCCAGCCAGCAGCTGGCCGACACCCTCACCATGGCTGGCCTGGAGGTGGAGGAGCTGACCGCTGTGGCGCCGCCGTTTGCTGGCGTCGTGGTGGGGCAGATTCTGACTGCCGAGCAACATCCCAACGCCGACCGCCTTCGCATCTGCCAGGTGGACGTGGGGCAGGCCGAACCACTCTCCATCGTCTGCGGTGCGCCGAACGCGCGCGCTGGCCTCAAGGTGCCTTGCGCCCTGGTCGGCGCGGCGTTGCCGCCCGGCGAGGACGGTCAGCCGTTCCAGATCCGGGTGGGCAAGCTGCGCGGCGTTGAAAGCCAGGGCATGTTGTGCTCCGCTCGCGAACTGAAACTGTCGGACGAACACGGCGGCTTGCTCGAGCTGGCTGAGGACGCGGTGGTCGGTCGCGATATTCGCGAGCATCTTGCCCTGGACGACAAGCTGTTCACCCTCAAGCTCACGCCCAACCTGGCGCATTGCTTGAGCGTATTTGGCGTGGCCCGCGAAGTCTCGGCGCTGACCGGTACACCGCTGCTACAGCCAGAGTTCCCGTCGGTGCCTTCGCAGATTCCGGATCGTCTGCCGGTGTCGGTACAGGCCAGCGACCTGTGTGGTCGCTTCAGCGGGCGCATTGTGCGCGGCGTGAATACCCAGGTGCAAACCCCCGACTGGATGGTCGAACGGCTGGCGCGTTGCGGGCAGCGCAGCGTGTCACCGTTGGTGGACATCTCCAACTACGTGATGTTCGAGCTGGGTCGTCCGTCGCATATTTTTGACCTCGACAAGATTCACGGCGGCCTGCAGGTGCGCTGGGGTCGACCGGGAGAAGAGCTCAAGCTGCTCAATGGCAACACGGTGGCGATCGATGAACAGGTGGGCGTGATCGCTGACGACCTGGCGGTGGAGTCTTTGGCGGGCATCATGGGTGGCAACGCCACCGCCGTGTCTGACGACACCACCAACATCTACATCGAGGCGGCTTTCTGGTGGCCTAAGGCGATTGCTGGCCGTTCGCGCAGGTTCAACTTCAGCACCGACGCTGGGCACCGCTTCGAACGCGGTGTCGACCCTTCCACCACGGTGGAGCACGTCGAGCGCATCACCCGGCTGGTGCTGGAGATCTGCGGTGGTCAAGCTGGCCCGCTGGACGATCAGACGCTGGCCCTGCCCGACAGCAAGCCGGTGGTGCTGCGCGTGGCGCGTGCCCAAAAGGTCATCGGTATGCCGCTCACGCAGGCGCAGTGCGCCGGGGCTCTGCGCCGGCTGGGGCTGACGGTGAGCGAAGGTGAGGGCACGGTCACCGTGTCGCCACCGGCGTTCCGGTTTGACTTGCAGATTGAGGAAGACCTGATCGAGGAAGTCGCTCGTGTGATTGGCTACGAGCAACTGCCCAAGACGCCGCCACAGGCGCCCATCACCGCAAAGATTCGTAGCGAGACCCAGCGCGGCCCGTTTGCGGTGCGCCGGCAACTGGCGCAGCTGGGCTACCAGGAGACCATCAATTTCAGCTTTGTGGACGCCCGCTGGGAGCATGAGCTGGCGGGCAACCCCGATCCGGTGAAGCTGCTCAACCCGATCTCCAGCCAGATGGATGTGATGCGTTCCTCGCTGCTGGGCAGCCTGATCTCTGTGCTCAAGTTCAACCTTGATCGCAAGGCGCTGCGGGTACGCCTCTTCGAACTCGGCCGGGTGTTTTTCAAAGACAGTGCGGTGCAAGACAGCGACACCACGGTGGCCGGCTTCCGCCAGCCCATGCG